>NZ_CBFFRL010000043.1:0-29449 GCF_965644215.1 Phytobacter sp. V69 | reverse complement strand
TCGTAGCGAGCCATAGTTCAATATGTTGTTGAAAAAGACAGTTACTATAACTCAGGTGATTAAGGGACACAGCCTAGTCTTTGAAGACAGTCTGGGTACGCACCATGCCGTATTCCCTGCAACTGCTGAAGCAGCGGGGGCCGCTGCCGGGGCTGAAGCGATTGCCCCAACCTTTACCGACGTCACCATGGACTCAATGATTGGTGCGAGCAGTATTTCCGCGATTGCGGTATTAGGTGGCATTGCAGCAGTCGGTGGCATTGTGGGCATTGCCGCTGCGGCTGGTGGTGGCGGAGGCGGTGGTGGTGGTGACAATAATAGCGGTGGTGGCAACACTGGCGGTGGTAATACAGGGGGGGGGAACACGGGCGGTGGTAACACCGGCGGTGGCACGGATCCTGGCGGCGGCGGTACAGATCCTGGTGGTGGCACCCCTGGCACGCCCGTTTTACGCCTTGCTATTATCGGCAATAACAACACGCTCAACTCGACCGATATTCTCACACCACAAACCATATCCGGGACCACCGATGCGGCGAACGCGGGTGGTCAAATCACGATTACCAGTGGTAGCTATACCTGGACCACGGTGGTGGGCAGTGACGGAAGCTGGGTAGTCTTTTTACCGCCATCCCTGATGGCAATGTTTGATCAAGGCAACCACGACGTTACGGTAACGTTGACGACGCTGGCTGGAACCACTACCACTGAAACAACTCAGTTCTGGGTTGATACTATTCCTCCGGCGCTGACCCTAACCGACTTTGCACCAAATAACATTGTCGACCTGGAACTCACCGAAGGCGATAAGCTGGTTCGCGGCTATTCCAGCATTGCCGATGAAGGCAGCTCGGTTACCGTTACGTTAAACGGCAAAACGTACACCACTACGGTCGATGCCAATGGCCAGTGGCAACTGACCATCCCGCAGGCGGATATGGCGCTGTTGCAGGATGATCAAAGCTACACCCTGACCTACCGCGTGGTGGATCTTGCGGGCAACGTGACTCAGCAACAGAGCACGATAACCACTAACTTCTCGAACCCGGATCTCACCTTCGATCAGTTTGCTGGCGATAACGTTATCAACTCGGCGGAAATGCAGCTCAACCAAACGCACTCTGGTCACACGGTCAACGTCTCTGCCGGACAAATTGTTACCCTCACTTTGGGTACGAAAACCTATTATGCGGAAGTGGGCGGCGATGGAAGCTGGAAGGTTATTGTCCCTTCTGGCGATTTAGCGATGCTTGGGCAGGGGGCGAATACCATTACCGCCACTGTCACCGACATTAACGGCAATACCATTGTCAGAAATGAATCCGTCACCGTTGATACCACGCAAACGGGGATCGCGATCGCGATTCTTTCCACGGATGATTACTTGAGTGCTGCCGAAGCGGAGCAGCCGCTGGAAGTGCGCGGTGTCACTACGGTGACTGGCGCAGGTGTCTCAATCATTGTGAATGTTAATGGCAAAGATTATGAGGTCACTAACATCGATGAAGCGGGTTACTGGAGCGTTACCATACCGTCCGCGGATCTGCTGCAACGCAGCGATGGCCCAAATGTTATTATCGCGACCGTCACTCAGGATGACAATTTTGCCCAGGATCAGCACACCCTGAATGTGCTGATTCACCACCTGCCACAGCCGACAATCAACGAACCTTTCGGTGACGGCTACCTGAACAGCACCGAAAAAGCCACGGCGCAAACCTTGTCCGGGAACACCGGTGTGTCCGGTGGCGGCCAGCATGTCACGGTGACGGTTGGCGGTAAAACCTACCAGGCAACGGTGGATGGCGACGGTAACTGGAAAATCACCGTACCTGTTGCCGACCTGCAAACTTTCCCGGATGGCCAACTGGCAATTTCCGTCAGCGCGACAGATGCCTCGGGGAATGCGGGAACAATTACTGATATCGCCCAGGTGGATACTGTCGCACCCGCATTGACGGTATTGCCGTTGACGGGCGATGACAAACTGAATCTTACTGAACTAGGCCAGGATCAGGTGCTTAACGGCATCAGCTCTACCAGTGAACGCGGTCAGCTTGTTACCGTGACCCTGAACGGGAAAACCTACACCACCGCTGTGGGGGATGACGGTAACTGGCAGGTGACTTTACCTGCGGCAGATCTGACGCTGCTGGGAAATGGTCCTCATGCCATTACCGTCTCTCTCTCTGATGCGGCAGGTAACACCACCACCATCACGCATAACGTTGATGTGAAAACCACTGCACTGACTCTCAGTGTGCAGGATTTCACCGACGGCAACGCCCTGAACGCCGCCGAAGTGAAAGTCGATCAGACCTTACATGGCTCGACCAATGCTGAAATTGGCAGCGTGGTAACGCTGAGTCTGGGGGGCATGAGTTATACCGGCGTGGTGGATGCGCTGGGTAACTGGCAGATTGTTTTACCCGCCGTTGAACTGCAAAAACTCGCCGATGGTACACAGTCTTACTCCGTCAGCGTTACCGATGCCTATGGTCAGACGCAGACGGTCAATGCCAGTTTTGGTGTCGATACCACGACGGATGCGGTCGCCATCAGCATTCTTTCTGGTGATGATTATCTTAACCTGGCGGAATCCGGTAATGACCTCTCGGTGAAAGGCAGCAGCGCGGGCCTGCCGGAAGGCACCATCATTGTTGTTACACTCAATGGTCATACCTACGTTACGACGGTCGGGGCAAACGGTAGCTGGGAAGCCACGATACCGTCGGCGGATCTGGCTCTTTTGAGTGACGGTGTTAATACCGTTACCGCATCGGCCACCACCACGAATAGTACGGTAAGCGATAACCACAGCTTCACGGTACTGATCCATAATCTGCCGCAACTGCAGGTCGATCAGTTGTTTGTCGATGGTACGCTCAACCTGGCGGAGTCGAGCCAGAATCAAGTGCTGACCGGGAGCACAAATGTATCCGGCGCAGGCCAGACGGTGGTGGCAACGCTCAACGGCCAGCAATATATTGGGGTGGTTCAAAGCGATGGAAGCTGGTCGGTAACGCTGCCGGCTGGGGCGCTGGAAAGCCTGCCTTCCGCACCGGGTACGATAACGGTTGATGTGACGGATGCTGCGGGCAATACCTCCTCGCAAACCGTGCCGTTCGACGTTGATAAAACCCCGCCGACCGTGACGGTTGTGCCGGTGAACGGTACCGATGTATTGAATGCCGCGAATGTGCTGAGCGGGCAAACGGTGAGTATCAACGCCTCGGCAGATACGGCGAGTGTGGCGATTACGCTCAACGGCGTGCCGCATACTGCCACTTTGTTCGGCGGTGTCTGGCAGGTGAATTTATCCGCGACCGATTTGGGTGCGCTGCCCAATGGCGCAACGTCCTATACGGTCACCGCGACGGACGCAGCGGGTAACACCACCACTATTACTCGCGCTATTACGCTGGATACCACTGCGCCTAATGTGGTGGTTGATCCCGTCACCCGTGACAATCAGATCGATCTTGCCGAACTGAACAGCGGTATTAACCTGACCGGGAAAACCGTGCCAGCGGATCCGGGTGGGGTTGTCACGATCAACATCAATGGCACGACCCTCACGGGGGTGATCGCTGCGGATGGTACCTGGTCCGTTCCGGTCAGCGCCAGTGTGCTCTCCGGCATGACAAATGGGACTTATGCGCTGAGCGTGACCGTCACCGACCCTGTCGGAAACGTTTCTACGCCGCAAACATCTACCTTTACCGTTAATACCAACAGCAGCGCTATAGCGGTCAATGCCGTTGAATCCGACGATAAAATCAGTGCCGCAGATATCAGCGACGGTTTAACCATCGGCGGGATCACGGCGCGCGTTGCCGATGGCACAACGGTCACTATTACGCTCAACGGTAAACAATACACCACGCAGGTTGATGCCAGCGGTAACTGGCAGCTAACCATTGCGCAGGCGGATGCCGCTGCGATTGCCGATGGCACTGCAACGGTCACCGTCACCACGCGTGATGTTGATAATCTCCCTGTCTCTGGTGAACGCCAGTTCACCATCATCACGCATCAACTGCCGCAACCGGCGATCAGTGTACCGTTCACCGACGGCATCGTGAATGCGGCAGAAGCCGCTGCCGGCGGCACCCTGAGTGGTACTACGGGCAGTAAAGGCAGTGGACAAACGGTCACCGTTACGCTGGATTCCGGAACACCGCTGACGGCCACCGTGGATGCGAACGGTAACTGGACATTGCCGCTAACGCCGACACAACTGGGGGCGCTCAACCAGGGCAACCATACCGTTACCGCGACCGACGCGGCGGGCAACCAAAGCAGCACCACGGCGGCATTGCTGGTGGATACGCAGGCGCCGACGTTGGGGATTAGCAGCGTCACCAGCGACAACATCGTCAATACCGTGGAAGCGGGTGGCGCACTGAACATTACAGGTACAGGGTCGTACGATCCGTTGCACGCTCAGACCGTCAAAGTATTGATTAATGGTCAGAACCACGACGCCATCCTGCAACCGGACGGGACGTGGAGTATCACGCTTCCTGGCGGGGCGCTGTCGAATGTGCCGGATGGCCGGGTCACGGTTAAAGCGACCATTACCGACTATGCAGGTAACACCACGACGGTCACCTCCAGCTTCACGCTGGATGCCTCTGCCGCCAATGCGCCTGTCGTACAGATTAATAAAGTGGCTGGCGACGATTTTGTTAACGCGCTGGAAGCTCAGGGCGCGCTGCTTATAAGTGGGACCACAACCCGCGTAGAGACAGGACAAACCGTCACGATCACGTTGAATGGGCAAACCTACCAGGCGTTGGTGCTGGCAAATGGAACCTGGTCGGTTAGCATTCCGCATAACGCAGTGGCGGCGGTGCCCGATGGTGCGCAGGTGGTGTCGGTTTCCGTCAACGACGTGTCGGGCAATACGGCATCGTCAAGCCACAGTGTCACCTTTGTCGCCCAGGCCGCTTCTCAGCCAACGTTGACCGTCAATACTGTCGCTCAGGATGATGTGATCAACGCTCTGGAACACAATGCAGCGCTGAGTATTACCGGGACGTCCACGCATCTGGCCGCCGGAACGGTTGTCACCGTGACGCTGAATGCGAAAACCTATACCGGTACCGTCGACAGCAGCGGTAACTGGTCGGTCACCGTGCCGCAGGCCGATGTACAGAATATGTCGGATTCTACGGTGGGTATCCCGTCCTATCAGATTACTGCCAGCGCGCAGGATGCCGCGCAAAACCCGGCATCAACCACGCACAATATCGCTGTCGATACCACCGGCCCGGATCTGGGCGTCACGACGCAGGGGTCAATTCTTGCCGATGGCGTTATCAACGTGGCCGAAGCGAGTGTCGATCAAACCATTAACGGAACCGGCACGCCGGGTCAGACCGTTAAGCTGGATATCAACGGTACGACCCTGACCACCTCGGTCAGCAGCACTGGCGACTGGAGCATGACCATCCCGGCCACAGTTCTGCAAGGTCTGGGACAAAGCACGCCGACACTGGTCTTCTCCTCGACCGACGCGCAGGGTAATACAACGTCGCTGCCCTATACCGTCAGTGCAAATACCAACAGCGTGCCAACCATTACGCTGGGTGCGATGTATACCGACAATATTGTCAGCATCGCCGAAGCGGGGACGGTGACAACGTTTACCGGAACGGCGACGGGCCTGGCAGATGGCACGCTGGTGACGGTGACCGTGGGCACGCAAAGCTTTACCGGTAGCGTAAACAGTGGTGTCTGGACAGCAGATGTGGGGCCCTTAACCGCTGGCGGTCAATTAACGGTGACGGTGGCGGCAGAAGATGCCTGGCATAACCCGGCAACAGTCGTTACGACGCTGGATGTCATACTGACACCGCCGACGGCGACATTACCGACCACCTTGTTCGGTGATAACTACATCAGTCAGGCGGAAGCGAATGTCGGTACGCAGTTGACGGGGACGACAGGGCAGGTGGGCGCGGGTCAGTCGGTGAAAATTACCATCGATGGCACGCAGGTGATTACCGGTTCGGTGGATGTTAATGGCAACTGGTCGGTGGCATTAACGCCAACCCAGCTCAACGCGCTCAACGATGGTTCTCACACCCTGACTGTTACGGTCACCGACCAGGCGGGTAACAGCACAACCTCAACGCCGGTGAACACCTTTACCGTACTGACGGATCCGCTGATTGCGCCACAGCTCTCTACGCCGTTTACTGATGGATTGCTGAACGTCACGGAAGCGGGCTCTACGCAGACGATTTCGGGTCAGATCAACACGGATGTGGCCAATGTTGCCAGCGTGACGGTGAGCCTGAATAACGGTACGCCTGTTACCGCGACAATTAACGGTAATGGAACCTGGTCGTTGGATCTGTCCTCAACGGTGTTGAGTGCGCTGCCTGATGGCACGACGACGGTGAATGTCACCGTTACGGATAAAGCGGGTAACGTTGTAACGGGCCAGACGAGCTTCGACGTGCTTGTCCATAATCTGCCCGTCGCGACCTTCAATACGCCGTTTGGCGATGGCGTCATTAATAACGCGGAAATGAATTCTGACCAGGTTATCACCGGTAATACGGGGGTATCAGGGGCGGGGCAGACGGTACAGCTTGTCTTCAACGGCCATACCTATACCCAGGCGGTAGGGGCCAACGGTGAATGGTCGGTTACGATTCCTCAGCTTGATATGGCGACCCTTGTTGATGGCAGCAGCCAGTCTTTGACCGTCACAGTGACCGACCGGGCGAATAACGTCAGTACGCCAGTCACATCGTCTGTTGGCATTCACACCGACCTGCCAGCGCCGACGGTCACTAACCTCTTTGGCGACGATATCCTCAACATTTCCGAGGCGGCAGGCCCGATAACCCTAACCGGAACCACCGGTATTACTAACGGGGCTAACCAGTACGTTACGGTACAAATTGATGTAGGTGGGGTGACCTATACCGCAAGCATCAACAACGGCGTCTGGACGGTAAGCCTCCCGGCCGGGGCGTTGCAGTCACTCGACCCTGCGGCCTCACACGAGATAATCATTACCGCGGAGGATCAGTATGGCAACAGCTTTACCCAACCGGTCGGCTTTACTGTGGCATTTACCCCGCCAACCGTGCAGATAACCTCGTCTATCTTTGGTGACGGTTATGTGGGCAGCGATGAATACAATGGCGTTATCGCCACGCACCTGGAGGGGACATTCAGTACCTCTGCGGCATATCAGGCGGGCGCACAGGTCACGGTAAACATTGGTGGTCAGAGCTTCAACGCAACGGTATCAGGCACAAACTGGTCGCTGGATTTGAGTGCGTCGGATTGGGCAAGTATTGTCACCCGAGGCCAGCAGAGCGTGGTCGTGACCGTCGTGGATGGCGCGCTGAATAGCGGTTCCATCAGTGCGCCGGTGGTTATCCTGGTGACTCGGCCGACGGTGAATGTGACCACGCCGTTTGCCGGTGACGGCGAGCTGACTTACCTGGAAAGCGAAACGGCGCAGACCATTTCCGGTACCTCCACCAATCTGCAGACGGGCGATACCATTCGCGTCACCTTTACCGGGGATGCGGGCGGTGGCAGTTCTCACAGCTTTGATACCGTTGTACAGGCGGACGGAAGCTGGTCGTTGCAAATCTCGCCAGCGGATATGGCATCGTTGCAGGCCGGTACGGTAACGGTGGTGGGGATTGATAAAGCAGGTAACACGGGCAGTGCGGTTAACGTTCCGGCGTTGACGATCGATCTCACACCGCCAGCCTACGCGGTGGTTATGGATCAGGTGACGGGAGACAACCTCGTCAATGCCGGGGAGTTTGTGAATGGGGCTGTGACCATCACAGGGCATACGCTGAATCTGGCGGGTGAACTGATTACGCTGTCCTTGCAGCCCAGCGGCGGTTCCGCCATTGTGCTCACGACCGTGACCGTTCAGCCGGATGGCACATGGTCCTATACTCTGCCGCAAGGATTGATACCGGATGGTACTTATACCATCGTTGCCGCCAGCGTCAGTGAGCCACTCACACCTGTTGCTTCGCAGACTTTCACCGTCGATACCATACCGCCTGTGCTGACCGTCAATCAGTTTACTGGCGATAATGTCCTTAACAGTAGCGAACAGGCAACGGCGCAAACCATCACCGGGACATCGGATGCCAATGGTAGCCAGGTGACGGTGACCCTGAACGGTAAAACCTATTATGGGCTGGTGACGGGAGGCGTTTGGTCTGTTGATGTACCGCAGGCTGATATGGCGGCGTTGAGCGGCAGCAGTGCGACGATCACCGCATCCATTAAAGATACCGCAGGCAACCAGACAACCCAGACGCAGACGTTCACCATCGATACCACCGCACCGCTGTTGCAGGTGGATGCGTTAAGCGTACCGGCGGTGCTGAATACGGTGAATGCGGCAAGTGGCCTGCTGGTGCAAGGGCAGGGTGAAGCGGGTAACTCCGTGACGATCACCCTGGGGCCGCTAAGCTGGACGATGCAGGTCGACCAGAACGGCAACTGGAGCTATCGCTTCCCGCAGGTGAATCTGAACACCCTGACCGACGGTCCGCAGGTGATCAGCATTACCTCCACGGACAGCGCGGGCAACGTTTCTACCAACACCGTGTCACTGAACGTCGCCCTGAATAAATCGCTGGGCGTGCTTATCGATCAGGTCTTTAACGACGGTATTCTGAACGTCGCTGAATCGCTGGTCACGCAAACCCTTACCGGGCATGTCAACGGTGATTATCGCGGCGCGAAAGTGTCGCTGACCATTGCCGGAACCAACTTCACCATCAACAATCTGGCGGTGGGGACCGACGGTTCGTACTCCTTCCAGTTGCCGCCATCTATCTGGCAGGGGCTGGTAAACCAGACGCTGACGGCCCGCGTGGATGTGGTGGATGCTAACGGTAATACCACCTATCAGACCATTGATTTCAACCTGGCGCTGACAAGCCTGCCGGTGGTGGGCAATGTGCTGGTGGCAGTGGATAACGTTATCAACCAGGCGGAAAGCACGGTCGATCAGGTGATTTCCGGGACGGTAACTACGCTGGCGAACGTCACCTCCGTGGTGGTCAATTTTGGCGGGCGTGCGGTCACGGCCGCGATAACCGATTTGGGTGACGGGACAGGGAAATGGGTGGCGACCTTACCTGCGTCGATCCTCAGTACATTGCCGGACGGCCAGGCGACGGTCGGTATCGTGATCACGGATAAATACGGCAACGTGGTGAATTCCAGCGCGACCATTAACGTGGTGGCCCATAACCTGCCGACCATTACCCTCGACCCGCTCTTTGGCGACGGCACGCTGAGTATTACGGAACTGACGAATGCGCTGCTGAGCGGGACGTCAACCGGGCTTGCCAACGGTGTGATTACTGTGCAACTGGGCAGCGGCCAGACCTTTACCACCAATGCGGACGGTACCGGGCGCTGGTCCGTTGACCTGAGCACCATTGTTGGCGCGCTGCAGGCGCTGGGGACCGGTAACGTCTCGGTGACGGTGACCGCCAGCGACCAGTACGGTAACCCGGCATCGCAAGTCGGTCAGTTCAAACTCGACCTGGTTGCGCCCGTCATCAGTAATGTGGTGGCGTTTGGCGATGGTCTGCTGAATGTGGCGGACGCGCTGCTTAATCAAACCATTACCGGTGTCGTCAGCAACGCGCCGGTAGGATCGACCGTCGAAGTGGTGATCGGTACGAAAACCTTTACCGGGACCGTTGCCGCAAACGGCACCTTTACCATCAACCTGACGCCTGCAAACCTGGCCGGTTTGCTGGACGGCACCTTTGCACCGCAGGTCAAAGTCACCACACCGGATGGCAATGTTGGCACGGCGGTCGGGGCGAACGTCACGGTTGGTCTGACCAACCTGCCGTCGGTCGCCATTACCTCGCTGTTTGGTAACGATGGCTGGCTGAGCCATGCGGAAACCACGGTAGCGCAAACTATCTCCGGTACGGTAACGGGGACCACCACCGGGACCGTGACGGTAACGGTCGGTTCAACGCCGTATCTGGTGCCGGTAAGCAATGGCATCTGGTCGCTGCAACTTTCTGCCGGGGCGCTGGCCTCTATTGCCGATGGCTCACTGAAAGTGACGGCCAGCGTGACGGATGCGGTCGGTAACACCGTCAGCGGCAGCCAGGTGGTTGGCACTATCGTTCAGGCAGTGCCGTCTATTACCCTGGGGACATTGTTCGGCAATGGAGTGCTGGATCTGGTCGATCTGTTGACTAACCCGATCCTCTCCGGGACCAGTACTAACCTGGCGGTAGGCACGCAGATCAACGTCACGGTAGGCGGCTTGTCACTGACCGCGACAGTCGGTTCAGGCGGAGCCTGGCAGATCCCGATTTCTGCAGTTTCGCTGCAAGGGTTAACCGACGGCACCAATAACCTGCAGGTGAGCGTAACGGCCACTGACGTCGCGGGTAACGTGGCGACGGCGAGCAAACTGGCCAGCGTCTCTATCCAGGCGACGCCGACGGTGGCGATTACCTCGCTGTTCGGTGATGGTGGACTGAGCCTTGCTGACCTGAGCCTTGACCAGACCATCTCCGGGACCAGCGCGAACGCAGTCGGTTCGCTGCTTACGGTGACGCTTGGCACGAAGAGCTACGTTGCAACGGTGGCAACGGACGGCAGTTGGGCGGTGACGGTACCAAAAGCCGATCTCAGCCTGCTGGCGGATGGTAATCCTACAGTCAGCGTGTCGGTGAAAAACACCGCAGGCAACACGGCCACCACCAGCGGCGTGCTGGATGTCATTACCCACAACCTGCCGAGTGTCACGTTTAATCCGCTGTTTGGTGGTGATGGGTTGCTCAACATCAGCGAAGCCGCAGCCGGGCAGACGATCACCGGTAAGATAACGGGGGTTGTGAGCGGGGCGAAAGTGGTGGTGACGGTGGGGGGCGTACAGCTCAATGCCACTGTCGCGGCAGACGGTACCTGGTCGGCAGCGGTCAGTAGCAACATCCTGAAAAGTTTGTCTACTGGCACCGCGCATATTGGCGTGGCCGTGACGGACCAGGTCGGGAACACCACCGCAACCTCTGTTGACGTAGGCATCAAGCTTACTCAACCGACGCTGGGGTTAAATGCGCTCAGTCTGAGCGGATTACTCACGCTGGTCGGCTCGTTGCTGACACCAAAATACCTCACGCTTAGCGGGACATCGACTAACCTTGAACAAGGGTCGACCATCAACGTTAACTTGTTGAATACCGTGAATGCGACGGCCAAAACGAACGCAGACGGTACCTGGTCGACGCAGGTCTATCTGACCGTCGATTTACTGGCTATTTTGTCACTCTCCACCGTGATTCACCTGTCCGCATCGGATACGGCAGGCAATGCGGGATATCTGAACGTGGGTCTGGGTGGTGGTAACCCGACGACGACCGCTCCTGTCTCGACGATGTCGGTAGAGGCCGCAAGCTTCTCCATCCTGGCGGCGAGTGCGGTGGAAGCGTCGGATTCGACAACTTCGACGGACAGTTCCGATACGTCCACAACCCATGCCGCAACAACAACGACTACGACCGCGACCACGGAAACCACGTCGAGCACGCCCACGACGGAGGATACGTACACCATCGGTGGCCTGAGTATTGATCTGGCAGACGGTACGCATCAAAGCGGCGATACGGTGCACGGTGGCACAGGTAACGACACCATTCACCTGTCAACGCTGGGCTTTACCTTGATCGACGGCGGTGCCGGTACCGATACCCTGGTGCTGGATGGCGCGAACATGATTCTCAATCTGATCGATGCCGCCACGAAGGTACAGCATATCGAGATTATCGATCTCGGTAAGTCCGGCACCAATACCGTGACGCTGGATCTGAATGAAGCGCTGACAATTACGGATAAGCCAGAAGACGATCTGATTATCAAAGGGACTACCGGCGATCATATCAACCTCAAGCACGGTACGGATGAGGTCTGGGCAATAAGCGGTCAGCGTGATGTGGATGGTGTGCAGTTCGACATCTACCACAACAGTTCGCAGACCAATACGCTCGGCGATGTTCTGATTCAGCACGGCCTGCACGTCAATATGGTGTAAGGAATGACGGCCTCAGGGACGAGGCCAAAACAGCAAAATATCACCACGGGCAACCCAAAGGTGGAACATGAAAACGAAGGTCATGAGTTTGTTGCTATTGGTGATGCCTGGGATATGCGCAATACCGGCGTATGGAGAAATACAATATAAATGGCAGGCGGCGCCGAGCGAGCAACTCCAGGCGCAACTGACCATCAAAGAGGCCATTCTGCGTGCGTTTGCGCGCAATCCAAAAATCGCGCAGGCGGCAGCGCAAATTCGCGTTGGTAAAGCCAATCTGCAAGAGGCAAAAAGTGCCTGGTTTCCCCAGGTCTCGTTGCAGGGCAATGCCGGACGTTCACACCGAACTGACTCAGCCGGATCCCTGAACAACAACGGTTCCGGGGGCGTGAGTCTCAAACAGCTCCTTTATGATTTTGGCAAAACCGGCGGCAGTATCGATGAGCAACACAACTTGTCTGATGCCTACCGCTTCGATCTTTACAGCACCCTCAATGATGTCGGCATGCAGACGCTGCAGTATTACCTGCAGGTCAAACGCTATCAGGCACTGGCACAGGCGGCGCGCACCAACATTACGTCGCTAAAAAATGTGGAAGACATGGCGGTGCTGCGTGCCCAGGCGGGGTTGAGTTCCCAGTCTGACGTCCTGCAGGCGCAGTCGCGTATCGCCGCGTTAAATGCCATCCTGGCCCAGTACGAGGCACAAACGCGTTCGGCGCAGGCGGCGCTCAGCGTATTGACCGGCGTTATGTCGAACGCACTGCCGGACCTGCCTGATGATTTGATGAAGCAAAAAATCACCCTCGCATCGCTGCCGTATGAACAAAATAATGCGGCACGCAGCGCGCAGTCAAAACAGCTGGCCGCACGGGAGCGTATCCGTCAGGCGCAGGCCCAGCACTGGCCAACCCTCTCCGTTCAGGCGGGCAGAACGCGTTATGAAACCAACAACAGCAGCTACTGGGATGACGAAGTACAACTGGTGGTGGATGCGCCTATCTATCAGGGCGGCGCGGTCAGCGCGCGCGTAGATGCGGCAGAAGGCGATCGCGCCAGCGCGGAAGCGGCGGTCGAGGCGAGCAAGCTCGACATCAACCAACGTGCCGCGACCGCATGGGCGGATTTGACCGGAGCGCAGCAGCGTCAACAGGCGGGGGACTTGCAGTTTATGAGCGCCGAACGCGCCCGCGGTGTCTACCGGGACGAATACCGTCTGAGCAAACGCAGCCTGAACGATCTGCTCAGCATTGAGCAGGATGTGTTCCAGGCGGATACCTCGTCAATCGGTGCACGCTATGACGCATGGGACGCTGCCGTGCGCTATGCGGCGGCGGACAATTTACTCGATATGCTGGGCATTGAGCGCAGTCGTACCGTGGGTGACGATCTCCCCGCACTGTAAGCGCTGATCGCGCAGGAGCTGTCATGCAAGAGTCGAATACCGAAAGCTGGATTAATGTCATGGTCCGTGCGGCGGGGCGCTTTGGCCTGCCGGCGGACGCCCCCGCAGTGCGCCAGCAAATGCGCTGGTTTGAAACGCTGCCCCTTGCTGACCGTCTCGCTCGTTTGAGCGGCCTGATGGGATTGCAGGCTCGCATCGTGCCGTTAAAAAACGTGCGCTGGAATGCGCAAAATATCCCGATCATTGTGCAACTGGAAAGCGGTGAGCTGATGCTGCTGGAGTCACTGGATGCCGATGGTCTGGTCACCTACTGGCTCAGCGATGGCGGCGATCTGGTACGTGAAGAGCCACTGGAAACGCTGCTCACACGCGTAAAACCTGATGCGGTGATGTTGGGGATTGCCGCCCGTGGTCGTGATTCCCGGGTGGATGATTTTACCCGTCCGTGGGAAGAACACTGGTTCTGGCAGAATTTTCGCCATACGGGGCGGAAGCTATCGGAAATCGCACTCGCCTCGGTCACCAGTAACGTACTGGCGCTGGGGGGGATTCTCTTCTCTATGCAGGTGTACGACCGCGTCATTCCTGCGCAATCCTTTCCGACTCTGTGGGTGCTGTTTATTGGTGTGCTGTTTGCCGCTGCGTTTGAATATTTTATCCGTCTGGCGCGAACTCATGTTTCGGACATCATGGGGAAACATATCGACCTGAAAGTCTCCTCGCTCTTTTTTGCCCGCGCACTGGCGATAAAAAACGATTCACGGCCGAAATCGACAGGTTCGTTTATCTCGCAACTGCGTGAAATAGACCAGGTGCGTGAGCTGCTCACTTCAACCACCGTCGGCGCGGCGATGGATATCCCCTTTGTCCTGCTGTTCCTCGCCATTATGGCGCTGGTGGGCGGGCCGCTGGTGGCTATTCCGCTTATCGCCATTCCGCTGATTGTTATCCCTGGCATTCTGGTGCAATGGCCGATGGCGAAGCTGGCCAAAGAAGGGATGCGTGAAAGCGCCATTCGTAACGCCGTGCTGGTGGAGTCGATTGAGGGTGTCGAAGATATTAAAGCTCTGCAGGCGGAGCCCTATTTCCAACGCCAGTGGGAGCATACCCATTCGGTGGGGGCGAATATCGGGATGAAGCAACGCGTCTGGGGGGCCAGACTGAGCGGCTGGGCCTCTACCGTGCAGCAAATCACCTACGCCGGGATGCTGGTTTACGGCTCTTTCCTTGTGCTGGATTCTTCGATCACCACCGGTACGCTGGTCGCCTGTAGTCTGCTTTCTTCACGGACCATTGCGCCGTTGATGCAGCTCACGATGGTCTTTTCTCGCTGGCAGCACGCCAAAATGGCGATGACCGGGCTGAATGATTTGCTGAAAAAACCGCTTGATAAAGAAGCGGATAAAAAGATGGCTCACTGCCCGGTGCTGGCCGGTCATTACCAGCTTCAGCAGGTGCAGTACAGCTATGACATCGAAAAAGGTGAGCAGGCGGTACAGATTGGCGAGCTGGAAATCAAACCCGGTGAGCGAGTGGCTATCCTTGGTAAAACCGGGGCGGGCAAATCAACGTTGCTCAAACTGTTTTCCGGCCAGGCGCAGACGAGTAAAGGCAAGATCATCATTGATGGTGTGGACATGGCGCATATTGATCCTACCGACGTGCGCCGCCAGGTAGGGTACCTGTCGCAGGATTCACGGCTTTTCTTCGGCACGCTGCGACAAAACCTGATGCTTGGGCACCCGCATGCCACTGAAGCGGAGCTGATTCAGGCGCTGCGCATCAGCGGTGCTATCGGCATCATTCAACAGGATGCGGCCAGCCTCGATCGCATCATCAATGAAGGCGGGCGCGGGTTGTCCGGCGGTCAGCGGCAAATGGTACTGCTGAGTCGGTTGATTGTGCGCAATCCGCAAATTGTGCTGCTGGATGAGCCGACGGCATCGATGGATGAACAGCTGGAAGCCTGGGTTATCCGCCAGCTCCAGCAGTGGCTGACCGGGCGGACGTTGATTCTGGTGACCCATCGTCCTGCATTGCTCACCCTGGTGGATCGCATTGTGGTGATGGAGAACGGCAAAGTAGTGGCGGATGGGCCACGCGATACGCTGCTTAAACAGGCGGCGCGCAACAGCAACGTGGCGTCTGTCGCCTGAGGAACCCCGATGAGCCAACTCTCAATGCAGGATGACCTGGCACGCCAGGGGCGGTTTTATTCATCGGTGATCTGGCTGACGCTGATTGGCCTGGCGCTTTTTGTCTTCTGGTCGTCATGGGCCATTCTTGATGAGGTGACGGTAGGCACCGGGAAAATAACCCCGGCGACCCATGCGCAGGTGATAGAGAGTCTGGACGGCGGTATCGTCAGCGCGCTGATGGTTAAAGAGGGGGATATTGTTGAACGCGGTCAGATGCTGGCCCGTCTCGATCCAACGCGTTTTCAGTCTAACTATGGTGAGGCTGCGGCGCGTGCGCGTGCGTTACGGGCTTCCAGTGAGCGCTTACGTTCTGAGCTGACCGGTGAGCCACTGCGTTTTAGCGCGGAGTCGATGCGGGAACCGGAGCTGGTGGCGCGTGAACGCCAGCTGTATGAATCTCGCCGACGTAACCTGGATGAAACCGTGGCCAACCTGCAACAAGCGCTAAAGCTGGTGAATGCCGAGCTCAAAATGACTCAGCCGCTGGTGGCGAGAGGGGCGGCAAGCGACGTCGAGGTCATCCGCCTGCAGCGTCAGGCTACTGAACTGAAAGGAAAGATTGACGAAGCGCGTAACCAGTTTGCGGTGCGAGCGCGTGAAGAGCAGGTAAAAAACAACGCTGACCTCGACGCTCAATTGCAGGTGATGGCAGGGAAGGCGGATCAGCTCGATCGTGCGACCCTTTTCTCGCCGGTGCGCGGGATCGTGAAGGATATTCAGGTCACCACTGTCGGTGGCGTATTGCAACCCGGCGGTAAGCTGATGGAGATCGTGCCACTTGAAGATCAACTGCTGGTGGAAACGCGTATTAACCCGCGTGACATTGCCTATATTCGCCCTGGCCTGCCTGCGACGGTGAAAGTGACGGCCTATGATTCATCTATCTATGGCAATCTGGAGGGCATCGTGGAAATTGTGTCGCCGGATACCTTGCAGGATGAGGTGCGTCGCGATCAGTTCTATTACCGCGTGTATGTACGAACCAAAACGGCGGAACTGGAAAACCGTAACGGCAAACGTTTCCCGATTTTGCCGGGGATGGTGGCGAACGTAGAGATCAAAACCGGACAGAAATCGGTACTGGATTATCTGATTAAACCGCTGAACAAGGTGAACGAAGCGCTGCGGGAAAGGTAATTACCCGGACACTCCCACAGGGGAAGTGTCCGTCAGGCGTGGATTAACGGCCTGCGTTTTTCATAATACGGGCTTTATCCAACTGCCATTCACGCTCTTTAAGATCGGAACGTTTATCGTGCTGTTTCTTGCCTTTCGCGACGCCGATTTTGACTTTGCACCAGGCGTTTTTCCAGTACAGCGACAGCGCGACAACGGTGTAACCTTCGCGGTTAACACGGCCGTAGAGGCTGTCCAGCTCGCGCTGGTTGAGCAGCAGCTTGCGCGTGCGGGTTGGGTCGCAGACGTAGTGGCTTGAGGCCACCGCCAGCGGAGTGAAGTTGGCGCCGAACAGGTACGCTTCGCCATCTTTCAGAATCACATAGCTGTCGCCGATGTTGGCTTTGCCTGCGCGCAGGGATTTGACTTCCCAGCCCTGCAGGGACAGACCAGCCTCAAACTCTTCTTCAATAAAGTATTCGTGGCGGGCGCGCTTATTCATCGCGATAGTGGCGGAACCGGGTTTGTGTACTTTTTTCTTCGTCATAAGTGTCGTGAAGCCATTGGTAATCTGATATCCAAAAAGACCTCATTGCATCCTTTGAGGTTCAACGCGTTATCTTAGCACGAGTTCCGGCATAGCGTTTTCCTTTCATGTATGGGAAATGTTATTATTTGGCGATTGTGTGATCGCAGGAAAAGCTATGCCTCAGATTAGTCGCTCTGCGCTGGTGCCTTACAGCGCGGAACAAATGTATGAATTGGTTAACGATGTGAATTCCTACCCGCAGTTTCTGCCAGGGTGCACGGGAAGCCGCGTGCTGCAGTCCGGCCCGACGCAGATGACTGCGGCGGTGGATGTCTCGAAAGCGGGGATCAGTAAAACTTTCACAACGCGAAATACCTTAACGGCAAATCAAACCATTTTGATGCATCTGGTCGATGGCCCGTTCAAGAAATTGATGGGGGGCTGGAAATTTACGCCGCTCTCGCCAGACGCCTGTCGCATCGAATTTAACCTTGATTTCGAATTCACTAACAAGCTGATTGAGCTGGCGTTTGGACGCATCTTCAAAGAACTGGCGGCCAATATGGTAGAAGCCTTCACCATCCGTGCGAAAGAGGTCTACCGTGTCGGGTAAGATTGTGGTGGAAGTGGCGTACGCGCTGCCGGAAAAACAGTACCTGCAGCGGGTGAGCCTGGAGGAAGGGGCAACCATTGAACAAGCGATTGTTGCCTCTGGCCTGCTAGAGCTGCGCACGGATATCGATCTTAGCCAGAACAAAGTGGGCATCTATAGCCGCCCGGCGAAGCTGCACGATGTTGTCGCCGATGGCGATCGTATCGAAATCTACCGTCCGTTAATTGCTGACCCGAAAGAGTTGCGCAGACAGCGTGCGGAGAAAGCGGCGAAGAAATAATTCTGTTCAGGCAGACTCAGCGAGCGTTTTTAACAGGACGTTCAGCCTGGTGCTGGCATTTTTGTACGGCGAAGCGCTGTTGAATTGAATCATGCGACCGCGCGTCCACTTGCCGTACCAGGGCTGGTGATACAGCGCATCGTCACTGTAGTTATTCACCAGGGTCAGTAGCCGTTGTTGATTCTCTTCCAGCATGGCGAGCAGCGTCGGCCATGACGTAATATGCTGGTAATCCGCGTAGTATTTTTGCGCGAGTTTTCCCAGTTCATTCCATTTAACGCCTTTTGCCGGAAAATCTATCTCCTCGCCGGCGGCTTCCTGCTGATGCCAGTAGAGGACCTGCTCTCCCCAGCCAATCAGATAGCTGACGAGATTAGCGGCGCTCATGCGGCTCCCGGCCACGTGCCCTTCAAGGCATTCCTGATAAGCGATTTCTGGTGGAATACGCGCGAGTTTTTTGCGCAGGGCGAGGGCTGATTTTTCCATTGCTTCCAGTAAGGCAGTTTTGCTTTCCGGCACGGCCACGATTTTCTTCCTCCTGAAATGAAAAATGGCGCCGTTGGGCGCCATTCCTGATCCTGCGATTACTCTTTTGTCAGTGCGGGTTTGTTATCAATATTGGTTAACACACCGCTGCTGTTAAAGGTAAGGGTCAGCGTCTGCTGGGTGACATCTTCATGCCCCGGCTGCTGGCGGAACACATAGAACCAGGTGCTGCTGCCGAATGGATCGGTCATCATCGGCGTACCTAATGCGTATGCAACCTGCTGTTGCGTCATCCCTACGCGGATTTTAGAAACGTCATTCGGAGTCAGGTAGTTCCCCTGATTGATATCAGGACGGTAAACCACGCGTTCCAGAGTGGAACAGCCTGCGGTCAACATCAGAAGAACCGCTGCGGCAGCAGTCAGCATTTTACAGCGCATAGTGATTTGATTCCTTTTCGGGCCCGAACAGTACGTGGCTCATTTGTAATGTGCCGATAATAATAGACCTTTAGCCAGTTTAAAACCTTTGCGACCTGGTCTGACGGCGAATTTATCGTGTACTGAGACCGTACTAATGGCAAAAAGTTTACGCAGCGAGTAGCTCTTTCGCATTTGCCAGCGTATTTCGGGTCACTTCACTACCGCCTAACAGGCGTGCAAGCTCCTGCAAACGCGCACGTTTATCCAAAGGCTGCATGTGGGTTTCGGTCATCGCGCCGTCAGTTTCTTTGCTGACATAGAAGTGGTGGTGCCCACAGCCTGCCACCTGAGGCAGGTGAGTCACGCACATGACCTGGGTGGATTCGCCCAATTGACGCAGAAGTTTGCCGACGACCGCAGCGGTCGGGCCGCTGATACCCACATCCACTTCGTCGAAAATCAGCGCCGGGGTTTCCATCTTCCGTGCGGTGATAACCTGAATGGCCAGTGCAATACGTGACAGTTCACCGCCGGAGGCGACTTTGGAAATGGCCTGCAGAGGTTGACCAGGGTTGGTGGTCACGCGGAACTCAATGCGGTCTGCGCCGTCAGCCGTCAGCGTGTACTCATCAAAGCCGACGTCAATATCAAACACCCCGTGCGGCATCGAGAGCATATGCATACTTTCAGTAATAAGCTGCCCCAGTTCCTGCGCGTAGTGTACCCGCTGGGTATGAAGCTGACGGGCTGCTTCCAGCGCCAGTTGGTGGTGCTTCGCCGCCGCCAGTTTCAGGGTTTCCTGAGAGTCGGCCTGATCGTCAAGCTGCTGCTGTTCATCCAGCAGTGATTGGTGGAACTGTGGCAGGGCTTCCGGGCTGACATGATGTTTACGCGCCAGTGAAATCTGTTTTGAAATACGCTGCTCAAGTTCATACAGGCGGTTTGGGTCGAGATCCAGACGGTCACAATAATGGCGCAGCTCATCGCTGGCTTCACTGACCTGAATGGCCGCTTCTTCGAGCATATTAAGGATACCGGACAGGCTGGCATCCATACCGGCCAGTTCGGTCACCATCTGGCGTGCGGTATAGAGCTGGCTTTGCAGGTTGGCGTCTTCACCGTCCGCCAGCAAATTCAGCACATGCTGACTGGTGCTCAGCAACTGGCCGCTGTTGGCGAGGCGTTTGTACTCTTCATCAATCTGCTCAAATTCACCCGGCTGCGGGTTGAATTCGTTAAGCTCTTTCAACTGATAGTGCAGCAGTTCGGCGCGTGCGGTGCGTTCCTGGCTTTGCTGCTGATGCAGTGCCAGTTCACTGCAGCTGGTATGCCACTGGCGGTAGTGTTCGGCCATTTGTTGAGTAAGCGCATACTCACCGGCATAGCCATCCAGCAGCGCTTTCTGATGCTCAGATTTCACTAACAGCTGATGTGCGTGCTGGCCGTGGATTTGAATCAGCAACTGCCCCAGTTCGCGCAACTGGGAAAGCGGGACCGCCGTACCGTTGATAAAACCACGAGAACGCCCGTCGCTGCTAATTACTCGGCGAAGTAAACACTCACGCCCGTCTTCAAGTTGATTCGCTTCCAGCCAGCGCTGTGCCGCAGGGGTATCTTTCAGGGCAAAACGGGCGCACAGGTCAGCACGTGCCGCTCCGGCACGCACCATGTCGGCTTCGGCACGACCACCGAGGCAAAGCCCCAACGCATCAATCGCGATGGATTTACCTGCACCTGTCTCACCCGTGATAGCCGTCATTCCGCTGTGGAAATCGATCTCGAGCTCACGAACAATCGCAAAGTTGCTGATGGTCAGTTGTGCCAACATAGCTGTTTTCCTGTATGAAAAACCATAACTGTAATTACATACAGTATAAACTGGTTTTTTATACAGTAAAGCCCCTGGCTACGTTTTCAGAACAATTTTTTTGACCAGCCGAGTTTAGAGCTTAATGTATTGAAATAGCTGTAATCTTTAGGATGTATCAGGTTGAGGTGGTAATCGCATCGGCGAATTAACACATCTTCACCTTCCTGGATTGGCAGGGCGATTTGGCTGTCGCAGCTGACTTCCAGATCGCTACGGCGATGCGAGAAACGCAGGCGAATGGTGCTGCTGCTGTTGATAACCAGCGGACGGGCGGTAAGCGTATGCGGGAACATCGGCACCAGTGCGATGGCGTCCAGTGACGGGGTGAGAATTGGTCCGCCCGCGGAGAGCGAATAGGCCGTAGAGCCTGTGGGAGTGGAGACAATCAGACCATCAGAACGTTGAGAGAAGGCGAAAACCTCATCGATGTAGACTTCGAACTCAATCATATGGGCGACTTTGCCCGGGTGCAGGACGACTTCATTAATCGCCGTGCAGATGCGTTTCTGGCAATCCTGCTGGCAGACCTGAACTTCAAGCAAAAAACGCTGCTCAGAAATATAATGACCTTCCAGTACATCAGCTAACTGCTGGTGCGCATTATCCGGATCAAGGTCGGTCAGAAAGCCCAGATTGCCACGGTTGATACCAATGACTTTAATGTCGTAGCGCGCCAGCGTACGAGCGGCACCCAGCATATTACCGTCACCGCCGACCACCACCGCGAGAACCGCCTGTTGGCCAATTTCCGCCAGCGTACCGGTACGCACGTTTTTAAGCTGTAACTCTTGTGCAATCTGTTGTTCGACAATGACGTCATACCCTTTTGTACACAGCCAGCGATAGAGCATTTCATGTGTGGTCAGCGCGGTGGGGTGGCGTGGATGACCGACAATACCAATACACTTGAAATGATGAGCCATTTTCTGGTGGTCCTTGTGCCAAATGAATGATGACAATGTGTCGCGTTCCCTTGAAACCCGGAAACTGATCCCCATAATAAGCGAAGTTAGCGAGATGAATGCGAAAAAACGCGGAGAAATTCATGAGTAGTAAAGAACAGAAAACGCCTGACGGGCAAGCCCCGGAAGAAATTATCATGGATCAGCACGAGGAAGTTGAGGCAGTTGAACCAGACGCTTCTGCTGAGCATGTGGACTCGCGTGATGAGAAGATTGCCAACCTCGAAGCGCAACTGGTTGAAGCGCAGAACCGCGAGCGTGATGGTGTTCTGCGTATTAAAGCCGAAATGGAAAACCTGCGTCGTCGCACTGAGCTTGACGTAGAGAAAGTGCATAAGTTCGCGCTGGAAAAATTCGTCAACGAGCTGCTGCCGGTCATTGATAGCCTTGAGCGCGCGCTGGAAGTGGCGGACAAGAACAATGCTGACATGTCCTCAATGGTCGAAGGCATTGAATTAACGTTGAAATCCATGCTCGACGTGGTGAAAAAATTCGGTGTGGAAGTGGTTGCCGAGACCCACGTCCCGCTGGATCCGAACGTGCATCAGGCTATTGCGATGGTGGAGTCTGAGGATGTGGCAGCCGGTAACGTGCTGGGCGTCATGCAGAAAGGCTTTACCCTGAATGGCCGTACGATCCGTGCTGCCATGGTGACAGTGGCTAAAGCAAAGGGTTAATTCTCCCTTACGTTACCCCCTCTCTCTGCGAAGATAGGGGGTAACAGCGTTATTCCGCCACGCTGTCGCGTAGGGATTTCACCGGAATGACGCGGACTTGTTTAATCATGTTGTCCTGTACGTCGAGAATATCAATGTCGTAATGCTCGATGCGCACGCGCGTGCCGGCGGCCGGGATCTCTTCCAGCGCTTCCAGTAACATCCCGTTAATCGTCCGGGCTTCCGCTTCGGGTAGCTGCCAGTTAAACGCTTTATTCAGCTCGCGTACGTTGGCGCTGCCATCAATAATCACTGAATCGTCATTCTGTGGCGTCACTTCTTCGGCCAGCGACGGTGACATTGATGTCGTAAAATCCCCGACAATCTCTTCGAGAATATCTTCCACCGTAATCAGCCCCTGAATGTCACCGTATTCGTCCACCACCAGGCCGACTTTCTTCTTATTACGCTGAAATTTGACCAACTGTATGCTGAGTGGCGTACCTTCCGGCACGTAGTAAATCTCATCGGCGGCGCGCAGCATCACCTCTTTGGTGAACTCTTTTTTCTCCGTCATCAGACGGTAGGCTTCGCGCAACCGCAGCATACTGATGGCATCGTCAAGGGTATCCCGGTACAGCACGATACGGCCATGCGGCGAGTGGGTAAGCTGACGCACGATCGACTTCCAGTCGTCGTTGATATTGATACCGACGATATCGCTGCGCGGCACCATGATGTCATCCACGCTCACTTTTTCCAGGTCCAGAATCGACAGCAGCATGTCCTGATTGCGTCGGGAAATCTTGGTGCGGGACTCGTTCACGATGGTGCGCAGCTCATCTTTGCTGAGTGCGCCGCTGATCACGATGTCCGCTTTGATACCGACCATTCGCATCAATACGCGCGTCACACTATTTAGCAGCCAGACCAGTGGCATCATGATGATTTGCAGTGGCACTAACAGTACGCTGCTGGGAAAGGCGACTTTCTCGGGATAGAGTGCGGCGATGGTTTTTGGCAGGACTTCGGCAAACACCAGTACGACGAAGGTCAGCACGCCGGTGGCAATCGCCACCTCGGCATTACCGTATAAGCGCATGCCGACAATAGTCCCCAGCGCGGAAGCGAGGATATTGACGAGGTTATTACCAATCAATACCAGGCTGATAAGACGGTCAGGTTTACGCAGCAGTTTTTCGACGCGCTTAGCGCTACGATGGCCCTGCTTTGCCAGATGACGCAGGCGATAACGGTTTACAGTCATCATGCCGGTTTCAGAACCGGAGAAGTACGCCGAAATCACCACCATGATGATCAGGGTGACGATCAGCGTCGTGGTGGAAATGTGTTCCAGGGGGAACTCCTTCTTAACTTAAGAAATGCTGCAGAACGCGGCTGCCAAAATAGGCCAGCGTTAAAATGCTCGCGCCTGCGACGTTAAACCACACGACAGGGCGCCCGCGCCACCCTTTATGATAATGGCCCCACAGCAGTACGATATAGAGAAACCAGGCAATGATCGACAGGACGGCTTTGTCGATATTTTCCATGCTGAACAGGTTTTTCAGAAAGAAGAGCCCCGTGCACAGCGTCAATGTCAGCAACACCACGCCAATCTGCGTGATATGAAACATTTTACGCTCAATGCTCATTAACGGTGGCATTTCGCTGCTGAATGCCAGTCGCTTATTTTTAAGCTGATAGTCAATCCACGCCAGCTGTAGCGCGTACATCGCGGCGATAATCAGCGTGGCGTAGGAGAAGAGCGACAGCCCAATGTGGATCATCATACCGGGTGTGGCTTCGAGATGCGTGATGTACTCATTTGGCACAAAAATGGCGAAGGCGAGGTTGATTAGCGCAAAGGTATAGACGATAGGCAGCAGCAGCCAGCCGCGATTTTTCGATGCCACAATGGTCATTACCGTACAGATCATCAGGCTGACCAGCGAACCGACGTTCAACAGGCTTAAGTTTTGCCCGCCATCGTCCGGGAACAGACGCTCTTTAAGCGCGAAGCCGTGAAACATCAGCGCGACAACCGCCGATAAAATTGCCATGCGCCGCCAACCGCTGTTTTTCTGCAGCAAACCGGGAACGATCAGTGCGAGGCTGATGGAATAGGCGGCAAGAGAAATTAAGGCGAACACGGGCATAGTGGCGTCGACAGTTGACCTGAGAAGAAAGAGATGCAGTATAACGTCACGTGACTCCGGCTCCAACCGTTGCATCACATACATCAGTAATGTCTTCATGTTATACTGCCGCAAATTTCTGTTATGCGTCGCCCAGGCGGCCCATCGTTTTACCTCAGGCGAGAGACAATGTTTGATAATTTAACCGATCGTTTATCGCGCACCCTGCGCAATATCAGTGGTCGTGGACGCCTCACTGAAGACAACATTAAAGACACGCTGCGTGAAGTGCGTATGGCGCTGCTGGAAGCGGACGTCGCCTTGCCGGTCGTGCGTGATTTTATCAGCCGTGTAAAAGAAAAAGCGGTTGGTCATGAAGTGAATAAGAGCCTGACCCCGGGTCAGGAGTTCGTCAAAATCGTGCGCAACGAGCTGGTTTCAGCCATGGGTGAGGAGAACCAGGTGTTAAACCTGGCCGCTCAACCGCCTGCCGTTGTGCTGATGGCGGGCCTGCAGGGTGCAGGTAAAACCACCAGTGTCGGTAAACTGGGTAAATTCTTGCGCGAGAAGCACAAGAAGAAAGTCATGGTCGTTTCCGCGGATGTTTATCGTCCGGCGGCGATCAAACAACTGGAAACCCTTGCGCAGCAGGTGGACGTCGATTTCTTCCCATCTGATGCCGCACAAAAGCCGGTGGATATCGTTAATGCCGCGCTGAAAGAAGCGAAGCTCAAGTTTTACGACGTGCTGCTGGTGGATACCGCCGGTCGTCTGCACGTTGACGAAGCGATGATGGACGAAATCAAACAGGTACATGCCGCGATTAATCCGGTTGAAACCCTGTTTGTTGTTGATGCCATGACCGGTCAGGATGCGGCGAATACCGCAAAAGCGTTTAATGAAGCGCTGCCGCTGACCGGCGTTGTGTTAACCAAAGTGGACGGTGACGCCCGTGGCGGTGCGGCACTCTCTATTCGTCATATCACCGGTAAACCGATCAAGTTCCTCGGCGTCGGCGAGAAAACCGAAGCGCTGGAGCCGTTCCATCCGGACCGTATCGCCTCTCGTATTCTCGGTATGGGTGACGTTCTGTCGCTGATCGAAGATATTGAAAGCAAAGTTGACCGCGCACAGGCTGAGAAGCTGGCGTCTAAACTGAAAAAAGGTGACGGTTTCGACCTGACCGACTTCCTGGAACAGCTGCGTCAGATGAAAAACATGGGTGGTATGGCAAGCCTGATGGGCAAGCTGCCGGGCATGGGGCAGATTCCGGACAACGTGAAAGCACAGATGGATGACAAAGTGCTGGTGCGTATGGAAGCCATCATCAACTCGATGACCTTTAAAGAGCGTGCTAACCCGGACATCATCAAAGGTTCCCGCAAGCGCCGTATCGCTGCAGGCTGCGGTATGCAGGTGCAGGACGTTAACCGCCTTCTGAAACAGTTCGACGACATGCAGCGCATGATGAAGAAGATGAAGAAGGGCGGTATGGCGAAGATGATGCGGAGTATGAAGGGGATGATGCCGCCGGGGTTCCCTGGCCGCTAAGGCTAAATCGACCTGGCTTATTGGCCATTTTGGCACCGGGGTGTGCTCGCCATCCTCACATACTGCGTGTACGCTCCGGTGGCTGCGCGCACGCCGGCACCAAACTGGCTGCAACGCCGACGGTCTCGATATCACAGTTTCTAAACTGCTGATTGCATTTTCCCCAAAAATCAGTAAAATTTTCGGGCTTTTAATATGACACCGGGCTCCGTTCCTCGATGGGGCCTGGTGTTTTATTCACACAAGAGGATGTTATGGTAACTATTCGTTTAGCTCGTCACGGCGCTAAAAAGCGTCCGTTCTACCAGGTTGTTGTCACCGACAGCCGTAATGCACGCAACGGTCGCTTCATTGAGCGCGTTGGCTTCTTCAACCCGATCGCGTCCGAGAAAGAAGAAGGCACCCGCCTGGATCTGGATCGTATCGCTCACTGGGTTGGCCAGGGCGCTACCGTTTCCGATCGCGTAGCTACGCTGATCAAAGCAGTAAACAAAGCAGCTTAATCTGTCACGGTGGTCATGATGAGCAAGCAACACGCCGCACAGAGCCCTGTTAATCCGATCGTACTGGGTAAACTGGGATCTTCCTACGGTATCCGTGGTTGGCTCAGAGTGTTTTCCTCCACCGAAGACGCCGAAAGCATTTTTGACTATCAGCCCTGGTTTATTGAACGGGCGGGTCAGTGGCAGAGCATTGAGCTGGAAAGCTGGCGCTACCACAATCAGGATATCGTTATTAAACTGAAAGGTGTTGATGACAGAGATGCTGCGAATCTGCTGACTAATTGCGAAATTGTCGTGGATTCATCGCAGTTGCCGACCCTGGAAGAGGGTGACTACTACTGGAAAGACCTGATGGGCTGCCAGGTAGTGACCACCGAAGGTTATAGTCTTGGTAAAGTCATCGATATGATGGAAACCGGGTCAAATGACGTTCTCGTCATTAAGGCAAACCTGAAAGATGCATTTGGTATCAAGGAGCGGTTGGTTCCGTTCCTCGATGGGCAGGTTATCAAGAAAGTCGATCTCGCTACTCAAACCATTGAAGTAGATTGGGATCCTGGTTTTTAAACCTCCGGATATACGGTAAAAGACGGCGCTATGTGGATTGGCATAATTAGCCTGTTTCCTGAAATGTTCCGCGCGATTACCGACTACGGGGTAACTGGCCGGGCAGTTAAAAATGGCCTGCTGAGCATCCAGAGCTGGAGTCCGCGTGACTTTGCTCATGACCGGCACCGTACCGTGGACGATCGTCCTTACGGCGGCGGACCGGGGATGCTAATGATGGTGCAACCTTTACGGGACGCCATTCATGCAGCAAGAGATGCGGCCGGTGAAGGCGCAAAAGTGATTTATCTGTCACCTCAGGGACGTAAGCTTGATCAAGCGGGCGTCAGCGAACTGGCAACGAATCAGAAACTGATTCTGGTGTGCGGGCGCTACGAAGGGATAGATGAGCGCGTAATCCAAACCGAGATTGACGAAGAATGGTCTATCGGTGATTACGTACTCAGCGGTGGTGAGTTACCAGCAATGACGCTGATTGACTCGGTCTCCCGGTTTATCCCGGGTGTTCTGGGCCATGAAGCTTCGGCAACGGAAGATTCTTTTGCCGATGGATTACTGGACTGCCCACACTATACTCGACCTGAGCTGTTAGAAGGGATGGAAGTACCGCCAGTGTTGCTGTCGGGAAACCATGCCGAGATACGTCGCTGGCGTTTGAAACAGTCGCTGGGCCGCACCTGGCTTAGAAGACCTGAACTTTTGGAAAACCTGGCTCTGACTGAAGAGCAAGCAAGGTTGCTGGCGGAGTTCAAAAAAGAACACGTATAACAGCAACATAAACATGATGGGACGGCGTAAGCCCCCAATATCAGTTTACCCAGGATAAGAGATTAAATTATGAGCAACATTATTAAGCAAATTGAACAAGAACAGATGAAGCAGGACGTACCTTCCTTCCGTCCGGGTGATACCGTGGAAGTGAAAGTATGGGTTGTTGAAGGTTCCAAAAAACGTCTGCAGGCATTCGAGGGCGTGGTTATCGCTATTCGTAACCGCGGTCTGCACTCTGCATTCACTGTTCGTAAAATTTCCAACGGCGAAGGCGTTGAGCGTGTCTTCCAGACTCACTCTCCGGTAGTTGACAGCATTGCTGTTAAACGTCGTGGTGCTGTACGTAAAGCTAAACTGTACTACCTGCGTGAGCGCACTGGTAAGTCTGCTCGTATCAAAGAGCGTCTTAACTAAGATTCGCTTTCGCGACATCCTGTTAAAAAGGGCTGGCCTGTGGGCTGGCCCTTTTTTATGTCCGCATTTACCAGGACGATTGTGAACGGCGTTGCTTCACCTGGTACATATTCTTGTCTGCCAGCTCCAGTAAACTTTCCGCCGTCGCATGCTCCCATGTCAGTGCATAACCGATACTGAGTGTCATTACAGCAGTACTACCGTTGTGTAAGTCAATCGGGCGGGTAAATTGCTGGGAAAGCGCAGCGGCGATTCGCTGCACTTCGGCATCGGAGTGAACATCTGCCAGGATCATCGCAAATTCATCTCCCCCCAGCCGATAGGCCAGATGGTGACCCCCGCCAAACTCCATTAACCGACGGGCAATCTCAATCAATACGCCATCACCTGCGGTGTGGCCCCAGGTATCATTGATAAATTTGAAATTATCGCCGTCCAGAAATAACAGGGCAGAACTGGCGCGCGAAGTGGCTTCTTTCATCAGGGTGGCGATATTGCTGCGAAATGCCGAGCGGTTCGCCAGACCGGTAAGGGGATCGTGCAGCGCGGTGCGCAGAAGCTGCGCGTTTTTGGCCTGCAGACGCAGATGCCACTCTTCCATCTCATCAAGCAGGCTATTGAAGTCCTGGGCAAAAAGATGAAACTCGGCAATCTGTTCGTCGCTTACGCGGCGGGAAAAATTGCGATTGCGGCGGACATCATGCACGACATAGGTAATATTTTGTAGCGCATGGGCTATCCCATTATAGAGATGGCGAGTGATGAGAAAGGCGACCGCAGAAGCCAGCACAATACAGCCCGTCAGAACCATCAGTGAACCGCCCCGGGAATCCTGGAGACTAAACTCTTTGAGAGAGAGGTAAACAGGATGACTAAAAACACACGTTTT
>NZ_CBFFRL010000042.1:0-29677 GCF_965644215.1 Phytobacter sp. V69 | reverse complement strand
GCCGATAGGCTGGAATAGTCATGATAATAGGGCCTTCTGATTAGAAGGCCCTATTATCAATGATTTTTATCCTCGTGGCGACACTATCTAGAATTTAGTGATAAGAAAAAACGATAAATCACGTCACTATTTGTTTTCGATTGAATTTCATTGTTGGACCGAATGAATTGATGGGGAAATACGCTGTCCGATTGTGTGGGTTTTATTGCTAGTTCGAGTTAGCTTGTGAGCGGCGTGGGAAGGATTTCGACAACGGTGCGAATGTATGGGGCAGTCATAAAGCAGGGAAGGGGAGGATGCGATGAACCGAGGAAAACGTCGCCGAATGACAGGCATAAAAAAGCCGGGTTAGCCCCGGCTTTTAACTGATGTTATCTGTTACCAGACAGAGGCAAGCAGGCTGTGGGAGTCAGGGACCATAAAATCCACTGACATCATCACGCTTAACGCGGTAATCGCGATGATGGAAAAGCCGAACAGCTTACGCGCCCAGACTTTGTCGTCTTCCACTTTATAGCCACGCAGCGCCATACCCAGCCACCATACGCTTACGGCAGCAGCAACAACCAGATATCTATACCCGGCGTAACCGCCAAGGGAGAGCATCAGTGTGGCGACCGCAAAAGCGATGATATAGAGCGTGATATGGTTCTTGGCGACCGAAATGCCTTTCACCACCGGCAGTACCGGGATGTTTGCCGCCTGGTAATCTTTAAAGCGGAAAATGGCAATGGCGTACGAATGTGGCATCTGCCAGAGGCTGAAAATCGCCAGCAGAATAGCCGCACCGCTGTCGAAGTTACCGGTGACGGCACAGTAGCCAATCACCGGCGGTGCTGCGCCGGAAAGCGAGCCGATCAGCGTGCCGTAGACCGAGTGGCGTTTCATATACAGGCTATAGACGCCTACATACACCACAAAGCCCATCACCCCCAGCCAGCAGGCCAGAGGATTCGCGCCAAACCACAGCAGCATGAAGCCAGCAATACCCAACAAGGCAGCGTACACCAGCGAGACTTTCGGCGAAATCAGGCCCTGGACCAGCACGCGGTTTTTGGTGCGCTCCATCTTTTTATCGATGTCACGGTCAATGTAGTTGTTAAATACACAACCGGAAGCGACAACCAGCGACACGCCAACCAGCGTGTAGACGAACAGCGGGTAATCAATGTGGCCTTTGGAGGCCAGCAGGAACCCACCGATCACCGAGATCAGGTTGCCAAAAATAATGCCAGGTTTCGTTACTTGCAGGTATTGCTTCAACATACTCGCCGCTCTTAGTGAACCATCATGTTGTAGTTGAGGTTCCACATAATCCAGATGGAGCCCACTACCAGGATAGCGATGATAATCACGGTAAAGACAAAGGCCGTCATATTCCAGCCTTCATCGGACCTGGTGTTCATGTGCAGGAAGCAAGACAAATGCACCAGAATCTGAATCACCGCAGTCACCAGGATAGTCCCCAGAATAACGCCGTGGGAGGCTGTCCCGTTCATCACCATCCAGAATGGAATGACCGTCAGGATGATAGACAGGATGAAACCTGTCATGTAGGTCTTTACGCTGCCGTGGGAAGCGCCATGATCGTTAGAATGACTCATTACATCGCCCCCATCAGATAAACAACCGAGAATACGCAGATCCACACTACGTCCAGGAAGTGCCAGAACAGGCTCAGGCACATGATACGGGTACGGTTAGTGTTGGTCAGACCGCGACGGGATACCTGGAACATCAGTACCGCCATCCAGATAAGACCAGAGGTCACGTGCAGACCGTGGGTGCCGACCAGCGCAAAGAACGCTGACAGGAAGCCGCTACGATCAGGACCAAAACCTTCCATAATCAGGTGATGGAATTCATAGAGTTCCATCCCGATAAAGCCCGCACCAAACAACCAGGTCAACGCCAGCCAGGAGACAACCTGGCTTTTGTTGTTTTTGTACATGGCGATCGCCGCCATGCCGTAGGTGATGGAGCTGAACAACAGCAGTGCGGTTTCTACCAGCACGAACGGCAGTTCAAAAATGTCCTTGCCAGCCGGGCCACCCGCCGTGCCGTTCACCAGAACGGCATAGGTTGCGAACAAGCAACAGAACAGAATGCAGTCGCTCATCAGATAGATCCAGAAACCGAAAATTTTCATCGGTCCTGTATCATGGTGCCCATGCTCGTGCGCGTAGGCAGTGTCATGCGTCAGAGTATCAGTTGCCATTTTTCAGCCCTGCCTTAGAGATCTCATCGAAATGCTGATTTTCCAGTTTTTCGATTTCTGCAACCGGTACGTAGTAATCCACGTCCTCGTCGAAGCTCTTCACGATCCAGCTGATAACGATGCCCGCGAAGCCCGCGATGGCAAGCCACCAGATATGCCAGATCATGGCGAAACCAAACACCGTTGCGAAGGCGGCAATCACGATACCGGCACCGCTATTTTTCGGCATATGAATTTCTTCATAGTGAGCAGGCTGTTTGTACGCATCGCCTTTTTCTTTCATTTCCCAGAAGGAATCACGTTCGTGAATCTCAGGAACCACAGCGAAGTTATAGAACGGCGGCGGAGAAGACGTCGCCCACTCCAGCGTACGGCCACCCCACGGGTCACCGGTCAGATCACGGTTCTGCTCGCGGTCGCGAATAGAGACGTAGAACTGAATCAGCTGACACGCGATACCGCAGGCAATCAGCGCTGCACCACCGGCTGCAACAACCAGCATCGGATGGAACTGCGGATCAATCTGCTGGCTCAGGCGACGGGTCATACCCATAAAGCCCAGCACGTACAGCGGCATAAAGGCGACGAAGAAGCCGATGATCCACAGCCAGAACGCGCGTTTACCCCAAGTTTCGTTCAGGGTGAAACCGAAGGCTTTTGGCCACCAGTAGGTCACGCCCGCGAAGCAACCGAAGACCACACCGCCGATGATAACGTTATGGAAGTGGGCAATAAGGAACAGACTGTTGTGCAGAACGAAGTCCGCTCCCGGAACCGCCAGCAGAACGCCGGTCATACCGCCCACTGAGAAGGTGACGATAAAGCCGATGGTCCACAGCATCGCAGAGTGGAACACGATGCGGCCCTGGTACATGGTGAACAGCCAGTTGAAGATCTTCACCCCAGTCGGGATGGCGATGATCATCGTGGTAATACCGAAGAAGGCGTTTACGTTCGCGCCGGCACCCATGGTGAAGAAGTGGTGCAGCCAAACGATGAACGACAGGATGGTAATACAGATGGTCGCCCATACCAGCGAGGTGTAACCAAACAGACGTTTACGCGAGAAGGTTGCCGCGATTTCGGAGAACACCCCGAACACCGGCAGAACCAGAATGTACACTTCCGGATGGCCCCAGGCCCAAATCAGGTTGATGTACATCATCATGTTGCCACCCAGTTCGTTGGTAAAGAAATGGGTACCGATGTAACGGTCAAGGGTCAACAGCGCGACAGTAACAGTCAGGATTGGGAATGACGCGATGATCAGGATGTTGGCGCACAGAGATGCCCAGGTAAATACTGGCATCTTGAACATGGTCATGCCAGGGGCACGCATCTTGATAATGGTCACGAAGAAGTTGATACCGGTCAGGGTAGTACCGACACCGGAGAGCTGAATCGCCCAAATCCAGTAGTCAACGCCTACGCCAGGACTGTACTCAATTCCCGATAGCGGCGGGTAAGCCAGCCAGCCGGTCTGCGCGAATTCGCCCACACCCAGTGACAGGTTAACCAGAATCACACCGACAACCGTGAACCAGAAGCTCAGGTTGTTCAGGAACGGGAACGCAACGTCGCGAGCACCGATTTGCAGCGGTACAACAACGTTCATCAGACCGATAACCAGCGGCATCGCCACGAAGAAGATCATGATAACGCCGTGGGCGGTAAAGATCTGATCGTAGTGATGCGGTGGCAGGAAACCGGCTTCACCTGCCGAAGCAAGCGCCTGCTGGCTACGCATCATGATCGCATCCGCAAAGCCACGAATTAACATGACGATACCGACGATGCAGTACATGATGCCGAGTTTTTTGTGGTCGACCGAGGTCAGCCATTCATTCCACAGGTAGCTCCACTTACCGAAGTAAGTGATGAGGCCAACTAAGGCCGCGCCACCGATGATAATTGCAGCAACCGCCACCACGATAATAGGTTCGTGGTACGGCACCGCATCCAGTGTCAATTTTCCGAACATTTTCTTCCTCGGCCCCTTAGTGAGAGGTTTCCGCGTGATTCATGTCCATGCCTTCCATTCCTTCGTGTGAAGCGTGCTCACCCTCAGAGTGGTTCATGTTCATGCTCTTGCCGTGGTCCATAAATTTGTTGGTCACATCTTTGAACAAATCAGGTTTCACGTCGGAGAAGTACTCCACCTTGTTGTACTCGCTAGGCGCAGCCACTTTCTCGAACGCGGCCATGTCAGACATGGTGTTCGTTGACTGTTTTGCTTTAGCGACCCACTGATCGAAAGTGGCGCGGTCAGGCGTTGCAATGGCTTTGAACTTCATACCAGAGAAACCAGGACCACTGTAGCTGGCGGAGATACCATCATAGGTGCCTGCTTCGTTAGCGATCAGGTGCAGGTTAGTCTGCATACCGGCCATCGCGTAGATTTGGCTACCCAGACGCGGGATAAAGAAGGAGTTCATCACGGAGTTCGAGGTCACTTTGAACTGCACCGGAGTATTCGCCGGGAAGGCGATTTCGTTTACGGTAGCAATGCCCTGTTCCGGATAAATAAAGAACCATTTCCAGTCCATGGAGACGACTTCGATCGTAATCGGTTTCTCGTCGTGAACCAGCGGTTTGCTCGGTTCGAGCGCGTGAGTGGTTTTCCAGGTGAGTACAGCAAGGAACAGGATGATCAGAATCGGCACCGTCCAGACCACAGCTTCAACTTTGTTGGAGTGTGACCAGTTAGGGCTATACTTCGCATCTTTATTGCTCGCACGATACTTCCAGGCGAAACCAACGGCCATCAAAATGGCGGGGATAACAACAATCAACATCAGGCCAAATGCCGTCAGTATCAACGAACGTTGCTCCAGTCCAATCTGTCCTTTGGGGTCAAGTAGCGCAGAATCACAGCCACTGAGTAAAACCGTGCCTGCAATTAATGACAACCATCCCAAACTTTTATTGTATTTCCTGAGTCTCATTTACCGACCTCAATTCCACGGGGATCTGGTGGCGTTTAAAGTGTGCGGGCATTTTACGGGAAGGTTACATTACTGTAAACATTAATGGCGTAGTGTCAGTATGGTGTTACCGGGTTCTGCCGATTATGTCACACGAAATGCAACAACCTGTAAATTCGGGCGTTCGCACAGCCTGTCATTAAGGTTATAACGAAAATCCTACATTACAATAAGGGGTAAGGGTAAATTGGTATAACCAATCAATTGGATAAACAATTGATTAACAATATTTCAGCATTTATTGAACATTACTGGAAAGCCATAATTAATAACGTCGCTGAATCGTTAAAGAGTAGCGCTTAATTAATACCGCACAAAATATTTAAAGAAAATTTATTAGTAGAAAGATTAATTAAAGCGAATGAAGGTGAAATATATGCTTAATAATTGAGCTAACTGATAACGTCCGGTAATTATCGATCGTTTTATTCGCATAACCGACTGATTTCAGAGTGCCTGCTTAGGGCAAAAAAAACACTGTTGAAAACAAAAACGGAAATATCACCATGCAATAAGTGTGTATTTGGAAAGTTTAAAAAAGTGCCATTCAGATAAAACGCGTTTTCCGCAGCGCCAGCAGATCCAGAATCCCGCCATAAACGATGCCGCCCAGCGCCAGCAATGCTCCCATTTCGAGAAGCGTCTCGCCAAAGGTAACATGAATGACACCACTGGCATTGCCGATCAGAATGACCAGCCATACGCCGAGTAGTAGACAACCGATGGACAGGATTCTCAGCGCCAGTCGGTATGCTGCAGCGTATTCTGTGCGCGGCATAAAGCGTTCACTCCGTTGGGTAAATTCCAGCGTTTTTTTACACAACAGCAGTAACAGCAGACCAGGCACGGCGGCGAAAATGGAGAACAGATAAAAGGAGGGCCAGCCATGGGCTTCCACAAACCAGCCTGCCAGTGGCCCAACGTAAACGCGCCCGACGGCAGAAAGTGCCGAAAGCAGGGCAAACTGAGTGGCAGAAAAGGATTTGTTGCACAGGGTCATAAGCAGCGCGACGAAGGCAGAGGTGCCCATACCGCCACAGAGGTTTTCAAAGAATACCGCCGAGGCCATGCTGATCATGTTTTTGTCGGTTATCGACAGTACCCAGTAACCGGCGTTGGAAACGGCCTGCAAAACACCAAAGATCAGCAGCGCGCGAAACAGCGACAGGCGCTGCATTAATACACCGCCCCAGAGTGCACCAATAATGGTGGCAATAAGCCCCAGGGTTTTATTGACCACGCCCACTTCACCGGCATCAAATCCGACGCCGCGAATCAGGAAGGTAGTGGTCAGGCTCATCGCAAACGCATCGCCAAGCTTATAAAGGACGATAAGCAGCAAAATAAGCCAGGCATTATTACGCCCGAAGAAATCGCGCAGCGGTTCTGCCACGGCTTGCTCAAGCGAACGCGGGGCAGGGATGGCATCGGTCGGTTCGGGGGCCACTAACGTGGCGATAATGCAAGGGATCAGCAGTGCCGCCATCAGCCAGTACATGCCTTGCCAGCCCAGCCAGCGATCCGCCAGCCACAGCGCCAGACCGCCAGAGACCAGCATGCCTAAGCGATAGCCCAGAACGCTGATGGCTGCTCCGGCACCGCGCTCTTCCGCTGCCAGGACATCCGTTTTCCACGCGTCGAAAACAATATCCTGAGATGCTGAACAGAAGGCGATAACCACAGCCAGCGCCGCCATCCAGCGCAACTGGCTGCCCGGCTCAAGAAAGCCCATCGCGGCAACCGCGATAAGCAGACCCAGTTGCGTCAGGAGTAACCAGCCTCGACGTCGCCCAAGAAATGGCGGCGTGTAGCGGTCCATCACCGGTGACCAGAGAAACTTAAAGACATAGGCCTGGCCGACAAGCGAGAAGAAACCAATAGTTTTCAGATCGACATTAGCCACCGTCATCCACGCCTGGAGCGTACCGGATGTCAGTGCCAGTGGTAAACCGGAGGCAAACCCCAGAATCAGTAGAATGGCTGATTTGGGCTGCTGAAAGATGCGTAAGTAATGGCTGGACATGGTTCAGTGCTGGCCCGGCGAACCGGGCCAGCGTGCGGAACTTAACGCGTGTTCTGCTTGATGAACTGATGAATGGTGGTGTCCTGAGACATATCCGCGATGGTGTCGGTCAGTACGCTGTTAACGGCATTGGTAATCTTGTCGTTAGACGCCTGCAGTGCACCTTCAACGTTGTAGCTGGCGCGATAGTTTTTCGTCATTTTGTTGCCGTTAGACGCGGTTGCGATGATGGCAATATCCGCTTTCGTGGCAATGCTGTAACGCAGGTTGCCCTGAGAAACATCGGCATACAGCTGGTTAACAATGATTTGCAGGTTAGCCGCACCGCTTGGGCCGATCATATAACCGCGTGCAGTCATCTGTTTTTCCAGCACTTCTTGCAGCAAGAAACGCAGGTCGCGGGAAGCGGTTAAGGTAACCAACTGGTTATCACGGGTGACTTTCGCCAGTGCCTGGTCAGGACGCTGGTCTGCGCCAGTGATGCTAACGGTAACGCCCATCAGGCTAGGATCCTGCTGTGGCAGTGTAATCTTCGGTGACACTTCAAGAGTGGTTGGCGGGGTAGCACACCCGGCCAGCATAAATAAAGCGACCAACGGGAAGAGAAGTTTTTTTAACATGTTCAGGCTCTCAATGGATCTTAAGCTTAGATAGGGAAAATTCTTGCCATCATAACATCGCCGTCAACAAGGGGAAGTCCTCAACGCATGTAAATTCATCGCCTTGTGCTTTTTTTGACCGCGCAATGCGTTTGCCCTGGGGGTATGACGCAATTCTGACCTTTTCAGTACAGTTCATACCTTTGACTGAGAAAATAGGACTAAAGCTAAATTTTTGTTGTTTTCTTGTTATGGACAGGATAAAAGCGGCTAACATTTAAAGGGATGGGTAGCATCTCAGCGTTGTCGGAGGAGTCCTTTCATGATGATACGTGAGCAGATAGAAGATAAGTTAAGGGCAGCGTTTGAACCCGTGTTCCTCGAGGTTGTGGATGAAAGCTATCGTCACAATGTACCGGCCGGTTCCGAAAGCCATTTCAAAGTCGTGCTGGTCAGTGACCGCTTCACCGGGGAGCGTTTCCTCAACCGCCATCGTATGATCTACGGCACATTGACGGCGGAACTCTCTACCACCGTCCACGCACTGGCGTTGCATACCTACACGATTAAGGAGTGGGAAGGTCTGCAGGACACCGTTTTCGCCTCGCCGCCATGCAGGGGAGCAGGCAGCATCGCGTAAAACGCATTTGCAACTGCCAGAGCTTTTCCAGTATGTTGCGTACAGTTTATGTAAAAACGGCCTGCGGGCCGTTTTGTTTTGTCTGAGTTTTGAGCGAGAAGCGCAATTTTTAGGTCAAAATTACCTCGGAATTGTGAAAAATGGCGCAACAATGCGGCGTTCCTGTTCTCGACTCACTAAAGTGATGCCGCTATAATGCCGCGTCTTATATATGAACGTCTTCGGGATGATTCTGGTGACAGGGAATGTATATCTGATTTGAGAGAGCATCCCGGTTCTGCGAAGCCCTATGACAGCTTCCAGAGTAGAGTTGACCGAGCACTGTGATTTTTTGAGGTAACAAGATGCAAGTTTCAGTTGAAACCACTCAGGGCCTTGGGCGCCGTGTAACGATTACTATCGCTGCTGACAGCATCGAGACCGCTGTGAAGAGCGAGCTGGTTAACGTAGCGAAGAAAGTACGTATTGACGGCTTCCGTAAAGGCAAAGTACCGATGACCGTCGTTGCTCAGCGTTACGGCGCTTCCGTACGTCAGGACGTACTGGGCGAACTGATGAGCCGCAACTTTATCGACGCGATCATTCAGGAAAAAATCAACCCGGCTGGCGCACCGAACTACGTTCCGGGCGAATACAAACTGGGTGAAGACTTTACCTACTCCGTAGAATTCGAAGTGTATCCGGAAGTTGAGCTGCAAGGTCTGGACACCATCGAAGTTGAAAAACCGGTTGTAGAAGTGACCGACGCTGACGTCGACACTATGCTGGACACCCTGCGTAAACAACAGGCTACCTGGAAAGACAAAGATGGTGCTGTTGACGCAGAAGACCGCGTGACCGTTGATTTCTCCGGTTCTGTAGACGGTGAAGAGTTCGAAGGCGGCAAAGCCACTGATTTCGTGCTGGCTATGGGCCAGGGTCGTATGATCCCGGGCTTCGAAGACGGCATCAAAGGCCACAAAGCAGGTGACGAATTCACCATCGATGTGACCTTCCCGGAAGAATACCACGCTGAAAACCTGAAAGGTAAAGCAGCGAAGTTCGCCATCAACCTGAAAAAAGTTGAAGAGCGCGAGCTGCCGGAACTGACTGAAGAATTTATCAAACGTTTCGGCGTTGAAGATGGTTCTGTTGCCGGTCTGCGTGCAGAAGTACGTAAGAACATGGACCGCGAGCTGAAAGGCGCAGTGCGTAACCGCATTAAGTCTCAGGCAATCGACGGTCTGGTGAAAGCGAACGAGATCGATATCCCGTCTGCCCTGATCGACAGCGAAGTTGACGTTCTGCGTCGCCAGGCTGCTCAGCGCTTCGGTGGTAACGAGAAACAAGCGCTGGAACTGCCGCGTGAGCTGTTCGAAGAGCAGGCTAAACGCCGCGTAATCGTTGGTCTGCTGCTGGGCGAAGTGATTCGCACCCACGAGCTGAAAGCTGACGAAGATCGCGTAAAAGGTCTGATCGAAGAGATGGCTTCTGCTTACGAAGATCCGACCGAAGTTATCGAATTCTACAGAAAAAACAAAGAGCTGACCGATAACATGCGTAACGTCGCTCTGGAAGAGCAGGCTGTTGAAGCTGTACTGGAAAAAGCAAAAGTGACTGAGAAAGCAACCAGCTTCCAGGAACTGATGAACCAGCAGGCTTAATTTATTCATCCGGTATAAAGAGTAAACAATAAGCCCGTCACCTTCTGGTGGCGGGCTTTTTTTTATCGCATTGACGTTATCAGAACTGTGCTAAAAGGGCGTTTCAGTGTTAGCGTAACAGCAAAAGATTGTTATGCTTGAAATAAGGTGTGGTCATCCCCATTAAGGGACTATCGACTGTGAACACTCTGGCTGATAATCCGTCCGTGAGGGGGTCGTAGTCAGACCTGGCTCACTCAAGTACAATCAGTACAGCAGGTTATTTATTTTTAGATCCAGGAGACGGACATGTCATACAGCGGCGAACGAGATACCTTTGCACCCCATATGGCCCTGGTGCCAATGGTTATTGAACAGACCTCACGTGGTGAGCGCTCCTTCGATATCTACTCCCGTCTTCTTAAGGAACGTGTCATTTTCATGACTGGTCAGGTTGAAGACCACATGGCAAACCTGATCGTGGCGCAGATGCTGTTCCTGGAAGCGGAAAATCCGGAAAAAGATATTTACCTGTACATTAACTCTCCGGGTGGCGTCATTACCGCCGGGATGTCGATTTACGACACCATGCAATTTATTAAGCCTGACGTCAGCACCATTTGTATGGGCCAGGCCGCGTCCATGGGCGCATTCCTGCTGACGGCGGGAGCAAAAGGCAAGCGTTTCTGCCTGCCAAACTCACGCGTAATGATCCACCAACCGCTGGGCGGTTATCAGGGTCAGGCGACGGATATCGAGATCCACGCCCGTGAAATCCTGAAAGTGAAAGGGCGCATGAACGAACTCATGGCACATCATACGGGTCAATCTTTAGAGCAAATTGAACGAGATACCGAACGTGACCGTTTCCTCTCTGCGAACGAAGCCGTCGAATACGGTCTGGTTGATTCAATTTTGACCCATCGTAATTAATGCTCAGGCCGGAGTAGTGCCGCTATAATGAATATCGAGCGGCACTACGCTGGCTAGCGTTTTGCGCCTGGAATGGCATTTGCGTCGTCATGTGCGGCACAAAGAACAGAAAAGAGGTTTTGACTCATGACAGATAAACGCAAAGATGGTTCGGGCAAACTGTTGTACTGCTCTTTTTGCGGCAAAAGCCAGCATGAAGTGCGCAAGCTCATTGCCGGGCCGTCCGTGTATATCTGCGACGAATGTGTTGATCTGTGTAACGACATCATTCGCGAAGAGATTAAAGAAGTTGCGCCGCATCGCGAGCGCAGTGCTCTGCCGACCCCGCACGAGATCCGCCATCACCTGGACGATTATGTTATCGGCCAGGAACAGGCGAAAAAAGTGCTGGCCGTCGCGGTATACAACCACTACAAACGTCTGCGCAATGGTGACACCAGCAATGGTGTTGAACTCGGCAAAAGTAACATTCTGCTGATCGGGCCGACCGGTTCCGGTAAAACGCTGCTGGCTGAAACGCTGGCGCGTCTGCTGGATGTTCCGTTTACCATGGCAGATGCTACCACCCTGACCGAAGCCGGTTACGTGGGTGAAGACGTTGAAAACATCATCCAGAAGCTGCTGCAGAAGTGCGACTACGACGTACAGAAAGCGCAGCGCGGCATCGTCTATATCGATGAGATCGATAAGATTTCGCGTAAGTCTGACAACCCGTCCATCACCCGTGACGTATCCGGTGAAGGCGTGCAGCAGGCGTTGCTGAAACTGATCGAAGGCACCGTGGCTGCCGTGCCGCCGCAGGGTGGTCGTAAGCACCCGCAGCAGGAGTTCTTGCAGGTTGATACCTCCAAAATCCTGTTCATCTGTGGTGGTGCATTCGCCGGTCTGGATAAAGTGATTTCCCACCGTGTTGAAACCGGGTCAGGTATTGGTTTTGGCGCAACGGTGAAATCCACGTCTGAAAAACCGAACGAAGGCCAGCTGCTGGCGCAGGTTGAGCCGGAAGATCTGATCAAATTTGGTCTGATCCCGGAATTCATCGGCCGTCTGCCGGTTGTGGCTACGCTCAATGAGTTGAGTGAAGACGCGCTGATCCAGATCCTGAAAGAGCCGAAAAACGCCCTGACCAAGCAATATCAGGCACTGTTTAATCTTGAAGGTGTGGATCTGGAATTCCGTGACGAAGCGCTTACTGCTATCGCCAAGAAAGCGATGGTGCGTAAAACCGGTGCGCGTGGTCTGCGTTCCATCGTCGAAGCCGCGTTGCTGGACACCATGTACGACCTGCCGTCACTGGAAGAGGTTGAAAAAGTGGTTATTGATGAGTCCGTCATCGGCGGGCAAACCAAGCCATTGCTGATCTACGGCAAGCACGAAGCTCAGCAAGCATCTGGTGAATAATTCGCCAATCCATACAGATAGTTAATCAAAAAGGGGGGATTTTATCTCCCCTTTTATTTTTCCTTATTCTCGCCGTTGAATGTATGGAATACATCCCCATATACTGCTTTACATGTTAATGGTGCGTGTTGCACAGTCACGTCACCGGATTACCTGGCGGACATTAAACTAAGAGAGAGCTCTATGAATCCTGAGCGTTCTGAACGCATTGAAATCCCCGTATTGCCGTTGCGCGATGTGGTGGTTTATCCGCACATGGTCATACCCCTGTTTGTAGGGCGGGAAAAATCTATCCGTTGTCTTGAAGCGGCCATGGACCATGATAAAAAAATCATGCTGGTTGCGCAGAAAGAAGCCTCAACGGATGAGCCGGGTGTAAACGACCTTTTCACCGTCGGGACCGTGGCCTCTATTCTGCAGATGCTGAAACTGCCTGATGGCACTGTTAAAGTGCTGGTGGAAGGTCTGCAGCGCGCGCGCATTACCACCCTGTCGGATAATGGCGAGCACTTCACGGCCAAAGCGGAATACCTCGACTCCCCGGCCATTGATGAGCGTGAGCAGGAAGTGCTGGTACGCACGGCCATCAGCCAGTTTGAAGGCTACATCAAGCTCAACAAAAAAATCCCACCGGAAGTGCTGACTTCACTGAACAGCATTGACGACCCTGCGCGCCTGGCGGATACCATTGCCGCACATATGCCGCTCAAGCTGGCGGACAAACAGTCCGTGCTGGAGATGTCCGACGTTAACGAACGTCTGGAATATCTGATGGCGATGATGGAATCGGAAATCGACCTGCTGCAGGTTGAGAAACGTATCCGTAATCGCGTCAAAAAACAGATGGAGAAATCCCAGCGCGAGTACTATCTGAACGAGCAGATGAAAGCCATTCAGAAAGAACTTGGCGAGATGGATGACGCGCCGGATGAAAACGAAGCGCTGAAACGCAAAATCGACGCGGCTAAAATGCCGAAAGAGGCCAAAGAGAAGGCCGAAGCCGAGCTGCAGAAACTGAAAATGATGTCCCCGATGTCAGCGGAAGCCACCGTGGTTCGCGGTTACATCGAGTGGATGATTCAGGTTCCGTGGTTTGCGCGCAGCAAAGTGAAAAAAGATTTGCGTCAGGCGCAGGAAGTGCTCGATACCGACCACTACGGCCTTGAACGCGTCAAAGACCGCATCCTCGAGTATCTTGCGGTGCAGAGCCGTATGAACAAGCTGAAAGGTCCAATCCTGTGCCTGGTTGGACCGCCGGGGGTAGGTAAAACCTCTCTGGGTCAGTCCATCGCTAAAGCGACCGGACGTAAGTATATCCGTATGGCGCTGGGCGGCGTGCGTGACGAAGCGGAAATTCGCGGTCACCGTCGTACCTATATTGGCTCCATGCCGGGCAAACTGATCCAGAAAATGGCCAAAGTGGGCGTGAAAAACCCGCTGTTCCTGCTCGATGAGATCGACAAAATGTCCTCGGACATGCGCGGCGATCCGGCATCTGCACTGTTAGAGGTGCTGGATCCGGAGCAGAACGTGGCGTTTAGCGATCACTATCTGGAAGTGGATTACGATCTCAGCGACGTCATGTTTGTTGCGACATCCAACTCCATGAACATTCCGGCACCGCTGCTGGATCGTATGGAAGTGATTCGTCTTTCCGGTTACACGGAAGATGAGAAGCTGAACATCGCGAAACAGCACCTGCTGACGAAACAGATTGAACGTAACGCTCTGAAATCAACGGAACTGACCGTGGATGACAGCGCGATCGTCGGTATCATTCGTTACTACACCCGTGAAGCGGGCGTACGTAGCCTTGAGCGTGAAATTTCTAAATTGTGCCGTAAAGCGGTGAAACAGCTGCTGATGGATCCGACGCTGAAACACATCGAGATCAACGGTGACAACCTGCACGATTACCTGGGCGTTCAGCGCTTTGACTATGGCCGTGCGGATGACGAAAACCGTGTTGGTCAGGTGACCGGCCTGGCGTGGACCGAAGTGGGTGGCGATCTGCTGACTATCGAAACCGCCTGTGTACCGGGTAAAGGCAAGCTGACCTATACCGGTTCACTGGGTGAAGTGATGCAGGAATCTATCCAGGCAGCGCTGACGGTGGTGCGCGCGCGCGCAGAAAAACTCGGCATCAACGGGGATTTCTACGAAAAACGCGACATTCACGTTCACGTACCGGAAGGGGCAACGCCGAAAGACGGCCCAAGCGCCGGTATCGCGATGTGTACCGCACTGGTTTCTTGCCTGACCGGCAACCCGGTACGTGCTGATGTGGCGATGACGGGTGAAATTACCCTGCGTGGCCAGGTTCTGCCGATTGGCGGTCTGAAAGAAAAACTGCTGGCGGCACACCGTGGTGGCATCAAAACCGTGTTGATTCCTTACGAGAACAAGCGCGATCTTGAGGAAATTCCGGAAAACGTCATTGCAGACCTGGACATTCATCCGGTTAAGCGCATTGACGAGGTTCTGGCCCTCGCACTGCAAAACGAACCGTTCGGCATGCAGGTCGCGACCGCAAAATAGTGACCGCGCGCAAAGAGCGTTGATAAAAACAAGGCTGGTAAGGCATTTCGGACTTGCCAGCCTTTTTTTGTATAGCTAATTTAGATTGCTGGTTGGGTGTGTCATCAACAACTGGTGTTGTAAGGGCATGACAGGCCTGATATAACTGCTGCGCGGTCGCGCTGTGAAGGACTCAGGCGCGATATAAATTATAAAGAGAGGAAGAGAAGAGTGAATAAATCTCAACTGATAGACAAGATTGCCGCGGGAGCTGACATCTCTAAAGCGGCTGCTGGACGTGCGTTAGATGCTTTAATTGCTTCTGTTACTGAATCTCTGAAAGAAGGGGATGATGTAGCGCTGGTAGGTTTTGGTACTTTTGCTGTTAAAGAGCGTGCTGCGCGTACAGGTCGCAACCCTCAGACCGGCAAAGAAATCACAATCGCCGCAGCTAAGGTTCCGGGCTTCCGCGCGGGCAAGGCACTGAAAGACGCGGTTAACTGATCGCTTTCCCCGCGGGAAGGTGAAAAGTACAAGGGCGCATCGAAAGATGTGCCTTTTTTATTTATTCAGTCACTCTTATCTGAGTTTCTGCGAGTTGTGGGCTGACAATTGCCCCCTTTTCTTGTCAAAATACGACCCTATACGCAGCGTCGGGAAACTGAGTGACTGCGCGAGGTCTACAGTCACCTACAGCGGAGTGTTGTTACACCATGATGGACAATTTACGCACGGCAGCAAACAGCATCGTGCTCAAGATCATTTTCGGCGTCATTATCGTGTCGTTCATTTTGACCGGCGTCAGCAGCTACCTTATTGGCGGTAACAATAATTATGCCGCAAAGGTTAATGACCAGGAGATAGGTCGCGCGCAATTCGAAAATGCGGTTGCCAGTGAGCGTAATCGGATGCAGCAGCAGCTGGGCGACCAGTTCTCCGAGCTGGCCGCGAATGAAAACTACATGAAATCCATGCGTCAGCAGGTGCTGAACCGTCTTATCGACGAAGCGCTGCTGGATCAATACGCTAAAAACCTGCACCTGGGCATCAGTGATGAGCAGGTTAAGAAAGCGATTTTTTCCACTCAGGCTTTCCAGACGAACGGTAAATTTGATAACGACCGTTTCAACGGCATCGTCAATCAGATGGGCATGAACGCGGATCAGTATGCTCAGGCGCTGCGTAATCAGCTGACCTCTCAGCAGTTGATTAACGCGGTTGCGGGCACTGACTTCATGCTGAAAGGCGAGACGGACGAACTGGCCGCGCTGGTCTCCCAGCAACGTGTTGTGCGTCAGGCACTGATCGATGTGAATGCGCTGGCGGCAAAACAGACCGTGAGCGATCAGGAAATCTCCGCTTTCTACGAGCAGAACAAAGCCCGCTTTGTGTCACCGGAGCAGTTCCGCGTGAGCTATATCAAGCTGGATGCGACCAACATGCAGCAGAACGTCAGCGATGCGGATGTTCAGTCTTACTACGACCAGCACATGGATCAGTTCACACAGCCGCAGCGTAACCGCTACAGCGTGATTCAGACCAAAACAGAAGATGAAGCCAAAGCCGTGCTGGACGCGCTGAGCAAAGGCGCTGATTTTGCCGCGCTGGCGAAAGAAAAATCCGCTGATATCATCTCTGCCCGTAACGGCGGTGATATGGGGTGGCTGGAACCTGGCACAACGCCGGACGAACTGAAAAATGCCGGCCTGAAAGACAAAGGCCAGCTGTCTGGTGTGATCAAATCTTCCGTTGGCTTCCTGGTTGTTCGCCTTGATGATATTCAGCCAGCAAAAGCTAAACCGCTGAGCGAAGTGCATGACGAAATCGCCGCGAAAGTGAAGCAGGATAAAGCGCTGGATGCCTGGTATGCCCTGCAGCAGAAAGTGAGTGAAGCTGCCAGCAACGACAACGAATCTCTGACCGGTGCCGAACAGGTTGCAGGTACTAAAGTGGTTGAGACTGGCTGGTTCAGCCGTGACAGCCTGCCGGAAGAACTGAATTTCAAACCGGTTGCCAACGCTATCTTTGACGGTGGTCTGGTCGGTGTGAACGGTGCGCCGGGCAGCAACTCTGACATTATCACTGTCGATGGCGATCGTGCCTTTGTACTGCGCGTGAGCGAGCACAAAGCCGAAGCAATTAAGCCATTAGAGGAAGTGAAGGAGCAGGTTAGCGATATCGTGAAGCACAACAAAGCAGAGCAGCAGGCCAAACTGGATGCTGACAAGCTGATTGCTGAGCTGAAAGCCGGTAAAGGTGACGATGCGCTGAAAGCGGCGGGTTTAAGCTTTGCTGCCGCCAAAACGCTGACCCGTACGGGCCAGGATCCGATTAGCCAGGTTGCGTTTGGCCTGCCGCTGCCGGAGAAAGACAAACCGGGTTACGGCGTGGCGAATGATACTCAGGGCAACGTTGTGATTCTGGCGCTGGATGAAGTGAAAGCCGGTACTATGCCGGACGATCAGAAGAAAGCGATGGTTCAGGGTATCACCCAGAACAATGCACAGATTGCTTTTGAAGCGCTGATGACCAACCTGCGTAAAGACGCCAAAATTAAACTTGGCGCGATTATGGAACAGCAGGAATAACGAGACGCTTCCCACAAATATTGCAACGCTTTGCAATTTCAAAGGCCGCTTTCGCGGCCTTTTCCACATTTGTTATTCGCCATTTGTCCCGTGTTTCCCGGTTGTTTATCGTAGCGTTGTTGTTAAACACTAAGGAGAAACAGCATGAAACATGGAATCAAAGCACTTTTAATGACCCTTTCTTTTGCCTGTGCTGGCATCAGCTATAGCGCTCTGGCAGCCCCTGCCGATGCAGGCGCCAAAGCCCCAGCGGTACAAACCAAAGCAGACAATAGTGCGACGCCGGTAGCCAAAACGCCTGATGCGACCAAAAGCGCCGACGAGGATGGCACCAGGGTCAGCATTAATACCGCCAGCGCTGAAGATTTGGCGCGAGTGATGAATGGGGTGGGAATGAAAAAAGCCGAGGCAATCGTCAGTTACCGGCAAGAGTATGGACCATTTAAGACACTTGATGATCTCAAACAGGTGCCGGGTATGGGGGGCGCACTCGTTGAACGTAACCTTGGAAACCTGACCTTGTAGAAGATGGGGCTTGCGTAGTCGCGAAATTTTGCCAGACTAGAGAGGTCATACCAGTTATGACCTCTGTTCCTATAACAAAAGTTAAGGTTAAAGCGCTATGCAGACTCAGATCAAAGTTCGTGGTTATCACCTCGATGTCTATCAGCATGTTAACAATGCCCGTTATCTGGAATTTCTGGAAGAAGCGCGTTGGGATGGGCTGGAAAACAATGAAAACTTTAAGTGGATGACGACGAATAACATCGCGTTCGTGGTCGTCAACATCAATATCAACTACCGTCGGCCTGCCGTGCTGGGCGATCGCCTGACAGTAACCAGCCATGTTAAACAGATCAACGGGCGCAGCGGTGTGCTGAGCCAGGTTGTGACACTCGATCCGGCAGGCGAAATGGTGGCCGACGCGCTTGTGACCTTCGTGTGTATCGATCTTAAAACGCAAAAGGCGCTGGCGCTGGAAGGGGAGTTACGCGAAAGGCTGGAGGAGATGATCCGCGAAGAGGCGTAACGCCTTATCCGGGCAACATGAACATCGCGTGGGTATAAATCGTGGCCCCGGCAAGCGAAGCGCCATCGGCGAAATCTCCCGGATGCGGCGCAAACGCCTTATCCGGGCAACATGAACATCGCGTGGGTATAAATCGTGGCCCCGGCAAGCGAAGCGCCATCGGCGAAATCTCCCGGATGCGGCGCAAACGCCTTATCCGGGCTACGCCGCGGGTACGTGACTTGAGGGAGTTGTAGCCCTGGTAAGTGAAGTGCCATCGGGGAAATCATCAGGTGGGGAGCTTACTGCAGTCCGGTTTTCTTTTTCATCGCCGCCATCACGCCTGGCTTATCGGCCAGGTAGTGACTCAGGCCATTTGCCCGCAGGTTACAGGCGGCACACTGCCCACAGCCATCACCCTTGATGCCGTTGTAGCAGGTCAGCGTCTCATTGCGCACCAGTTCCAGCTTGCCCCAGTAATCCGCCAGCGCCCAGGTTTCGGCTTTGTCTATCCACATCAGCGGCGTTTCAAAGCGAATGTCTTTCGCCATGCCCAGATTCACCGCATGATTCAGCGCTTTAACAAACTCGTCGCGGCAGTCCGGATAACCGGAAAAATCGGTTTCGCATACGCCGGTAATCACCGCTTCGGCCTGTACCTGATACGCGTAAATGGCCGTCAGGGTCATAAACAGGATATTGCGCCCGGGCACGAAGGTATTCGGGATACCACTGACATCGGGCTGATAATCCGGTACCGGGATGCTGTCGCGCGTCAGGCTGCTGACCGCCAGTTCATTCAACAACGTCACATCCAGCACTTTGTGCGCGCGTGCGCCTAACTGTAACGCCAGTTCACGCGCCACATCGATTTCCGCGCGATGGCGTTGACCATAATCGAAGGTGACACAATGCACTTCATCGTATTGTTGCAACGCCTGGACCAGACAGGTCGTGGAATCTTGCCCGCCACTAAACACGACTACGGCACGTTTCATAATCATTCCCGGTATTCATTCATAAAGGCGCTATGGTAACGCGTGCGGATTGCGTCGACCAGCTTCTTCACCGCACCGGGGCCGGCAGCCAGGCCTGGGCGAAATCAAACCAGCCGCGGGTATTCAGGCGAATGCCCTCGACACCCGGCGGCGCGCTAATCCGGTACTGGTAATTAAACAGCGGCGTGAGTATGGCCTCATCCATCAAGCGGATGAATACGTCCTGCAACGCGGCACTGCGTGCAAATTCATCGGGTAGGCTTTGCACCGCATCCAGCGTTGTCTGCAGATGGGCAAATTGCGCATGGCTCAAGACGTTGGGCCAGACCGGATCGCAGCGCAGCCACTGTTCCAGCGTATACTCCGGGGCTTCGCCAATCAGCCTGTCACCCATCATTAAATCCGCCTGCGCCAGCGCGCTGCAGCCTTCCCAGGTTTTCGCATCGTGAAAGATCAGCGTGACCTCGCAACCGAGCGCCGCCAGGTAGCGTTTAAATTGCTGCGCCATGGTGTGCAATTCCACCGGCAAATGATAAAGCAGGGTTAACGTGGTCGGCAGTTCTACGGTCTCTTCCTGCGGCCACTGGGGAATCTCCCAGCCGGGAAGCAGTTCTTTACTGGGGGTAATGAGATCTTCATCCAGCGGCAGGGTATCCAGCAATGCTGTCTGATGAATGATTTGCACAAGCCGTCGCGATTGTGCCGGGGTGAGATTGGCGCCAATACGCTGCGTCAGATAGCAAAATCCGAGGCTGATACTGTTACTCACTGGCTGCAAGTGTACGAGCTCATCGGGTTCGCCAATCGCAATCTGCACCGGATGGCGGCAACTGGTGCCGAGATTCTGCTCAAAAAGCTGCGGCGTAATCCAGAACTCCACCGCTTTCAGTAACGGGTGGGTGAGATGGTACTGCTCATGACTTTCCAGCCTGACCAGCTCCTGACTGAATGAGGCAAGGCGGAACGGCCCGGTTCCCATCTGCGGCATCTGCGGATGCGCCAGCGTGGTTGCATAGCTGGCAAGCCGATGTGCCAGCCAGAAATCCGGATGATGCAGCGTAAACGTCAGGCAGTGCGAGTGGGTGGCCTCCACGCTTTTGACGCTGGCGAAAAGCGTGCGCAGGGCGGGTAGCTCAAGAAGCAACATAAAGCGAGCCTGTAGCTGGCGGATGTCCACCACATCCCCGTTGTGCCAGTGCAGCGTTGTACGGATATGAAATCGCCAGCGCAGCTTGTCCTCGCTGATATCCCAGTGGTGCGCCAAATCGCCCTGCGGCATCTCACTATCGTCAACAAAACGCGTCAGACCAGAGAAGACTTGCCCGGCAAGATGCTGTTCCGCTCGCCCCGGTAAAAAACCCGGTCGCAGCGGCTCAAGGGGGCGATAGTAGGGAATACGCAGCGTCGGGGCGTCGTTTTGCCAGAGTCCGCCCAGGAAGGGATTCAGTAAGATGCGCAAATCTTCCGGCGCAAGCTGTGCCAGCGCCAGCGCGTTTTGCTGCTGCCCTTCATTCAGGGCCTGCTCCATCATCTCCTGACGCAAAGACTCCGGCGCGCGCAAAAACTGCAGCACCGCCCGTTTACCTCGTCCGGAGTGGGAATCCCAACTGAGCCAGCCCGCCTTCTGCATCTGGCGTAGGAGCGTGCGCATATGGCGTTCGCTGCAAAAACAGCGTGCGGCGAGTTCCGCCACGCTGACCTGCTGTATTTCCCCGGAGGACACCTGCCAGAGACGCTGGTATTGATTGAGTCGGTTAAGAAGTCGCATAAACCCGGAACAATTATCTCTATCTGCTCACTATTACTTCCGTATATATGAGGCAATACTTTTGCGCAATACGTTGCGATCACATCTGGAGAGGAAATATGGCCCGGCTGGCTGCTTTTGATATGGACGGCACTTTGCTTATGCCCGATCACCGTCTCGGCTCGCAAACGCTGGCGACCCTGCGCCGTCTGCGTGAACGCGACATCACCCTTACTTTCGCGACCGGCAGGCATGCGCTGGAAATGCGCAAAGTCATCGAAGTTCTCGCGCTGGACGCCTTTTTAATCACCGGAAACGGCACGCGCGTTCATTCCCTTGAAGGGGAGCTGCTATATCGCCAGGATCTCTCTCCGGAAGTGGCTGAACTGGTGCTGCACAGCAAATGGGATACGCAGGCCAGCATCCACGCCTTTAATGACGCCGGCTGGATGACGGATAAACACGTTCCGGAAGCGTTGAACGAGCATATCTACAGCGGGTTCACCTACCAACTGGTGGAGTTAAAACGTCTGCCTGCCCATGACGTCACCAAAATCTGTTTTGTGGGTGAACATGACGATCTGTGCCGCCTGCGGATCCAGCTTAATGAAGTGTTAGAAGGGCGCGCCAACTTGTGCTTCTCCGCCTCGTATTGTCTCGAAGTTTTGCCGCTCGGTTGCAACAAAGGGTCGGCGCTGACGATGCTAAGCTCGCTGCTGGGCGTACCGATGCAGGATTGCATGGCATTTGGTGATGCCATGAACGACAGAGAGATGCTGGCAAGCGTAGGGCGCGGCATGATCATGGGAAATGCCATGCCTCAGCTGCGCGCCGCGCTGCCACACTTACCGGTTATCGGACACTGCCGCGATCAGGCCGTGTCGCACTACTTAACACATTGGCTGGACACACCTAATCTTCCTTATTCCCCCGAATGACGAGATCTTTTCCAGCGGCCAGGTGTGAATACCTGGCTTTTTTATTTCAGTAGCGTACTGATTTCATCGCGCCACGGGCGGATATCGCCGATATTGGCTTCCACCCACTGCGGGTTGTAGTACGTATCGAGATAACGTTCGCCGCTGTCGCACAGCAGCGTCACGATAGACCCGCTTCGCCCTTCTTCGCGCATGCGTGCCGCCAGCTGTAATGCCCCCCACATATTGGTACCGGTGGAGGCTCCCACCCGGCGGCCCAGCTGAGTTTCCAGCCACTGAGCCGTTGCCACGCTGGCTGCATCCGGCACCCGCAGCATCTCGTCCACTACGTCAGGAATAAATGACGGTTCGACGCGCGGTCGGCCGATACCTTCAATTTTGCTTCCCACTGCGGAAAGCAGCCCGGCATCGCGGGTTTGCCAGAAATCAAGGAATACGGAGTTTTGCGGATCCACCACCATCAGCTCAGTGCTGTAGCCCTGACAGCGAATGTAACGCCCGATAGTGGCCGATGTGCCGCCCGTGCCCGCGCTCATAACGATATAGTCCGGCACCGGGTGCGGCTCGTTTTGCATCTGACGAAAAATGCTGTCGGCAATGTTGTTATTGCCGCGCCAGTCGGTGGCCCGCTCGGCATAGGTGAACTGATCCATATAATGGCCGTTCAGTTCGCGCGCCAGGGTCTCGGAGGCCGCGTAGATCTCGCAGGCGCTTTCCACGAAGTGACAGCGGCCACCGTAAAACTCAATCTGTTCGACTTTGCGTTTTGCCGTGCAATGGGGCATGACGGCAATAAACGGTAGCCCCAGCAGGCGGGCAAAATACGCTTCTGATACCGCCGTTGAACCGGATGAGGATTCAATGATGGTGGTGCCTTCTTTTATCCAGCCGTTACAAAGGCCATAGAGAAACAACGAACGCGCCAGGCGATGTTTGAGGCTCCCGGTCGGGTGTGTACTTTCATCTTTCAGATACAGCCGAATGCCGGGAAAAGCGGGCAGCACAAGACGGATAAGGTGCGTGTCCGCAGAGCGCTGATAATCGGCGTTGATTTCGTTAATGGCGTGCTTAACCCAGTCACTGTTCATTCATCTTTTCCATTTATCATTTTGTGCCCAGATTAGCGGAAAACGCAGGAAAGATTGTTGCCATTTAAACTTTGAAATAGACTATTAAGAGAAAAATTTTCTCCTGGGTGGCGTGATGCTAGATAAAATTGACCGCAAGTTGCTTTCCTTGCTGCAAAAGGACTGTACGCTCTCTTTGCAGGCACTGGCGGATGCCGTTAATCTGACCAGCACGCCATGCTGGAAACGGTTAAAGCGGCTGGAGGAGGAGGGTATCCTTCTCGGGCGCGTGGCGGTGCTGGATGCGGAAAAACTCGGTCTGAGTCTGACCGCATTTGTGCTGATCAAAACCCAGCATCACAGCAGCGACTGGTACTGTCGGTTCACCGCCGTGGTATCGGAGATGCCGGAAGTCCTGGGATTCTGGCGTATGGCGGGGGAGTATGATTACCTGCTGCGCGTTCAGGTCGCGGACATGAAACGTTATGATGACTTCTATAAAAAACTGGTCAACAGCGTGCCTGGCTTATCCGATGTGACGTCCAGTTTCGCGATGGAACAGATAAAATACACCACGGCTTTGCCCATTGAATAACCCTCCCGGCGGTAGCCGGAAAACTCACGTTCAGGATGTAACCGCGTGCGATTATTTGCTCAGTTAAGCTGGTACTTTCGCCGGGAATGGCGACGCTATCTTGGTGCTGTAGGCCTGCTTATCATTATTGCTATTTTACAGCTCGCCCCACCGAAGGTGGTGGGGATCATTGTCGATGGTGTGACCCGACAGCACTTTACCTCGTCGCAGATCATGATGTGGGTGGGCGCCCTGGTGGTGATTGCCATCGTCATCTATCTGCTGCGCTATGTCTGGCGCGTGTGGCTGTTCGGCGCGTCGTATCAGCTCGCCGTAGAACTCCGTGAAGACTTTTACCGACAGCTCAGTCGCCAGCACCCCGAATTTTATCTTCGCCACCGTACCGGCGATTTAATGGCGCGTGCCACCAACGACGTAGATCGGGTGGTGTTCGCCGCCGGGGAAGGCGTGCTCACGCTGGTGGATTCACTGGTGATGGGCTGTGTGGTGCTGGTGGTCATGTCCACGCAGATCAGCTGGCAGCTGACGCTGCTGTCGCTGTTGCCAATGCCGATTATGGCCATCTTTATTAAGCGCTACGGCGACCAGCTGCATCAGCGCTTCAAGCTGGCGCAGGCGGCATTTTCCTCGCTTAACGATCGTACCCAGGAAAGCATGACCAGCATCCGTATGATCAAAGCCTTTGGTCTGGAAGATCGGCAATCGGCGCTGTTCGCTGCCGAAGCGGCGGATACCGGGGCGAAAAACATGCGCGTGGCCCGCGTCGACGCCCGCTTTGATCCAACCATCTATATTGCTATCGGTATGGCCAACCTGCTGGCGATTGGCGGCGGGAGCTGGATGGTGATTCAGGGTTCACTCACGTTAGGGCAGCTCACCAGTTTCACCATGTATCTTGGGCTAATGATTTGGCCGATGCTGGCGCTGGCCTGGATGTTTAACATCGTTGAGCGCGGTAGCGCCGCCTACAGCCGTATCCGCGACATGCTGGCGGAAGCGCCGGTGGTGACCGATGGCACCGAACCTGTCCCGGAAGGACGCGGTAGCCTGCAGATTGGGATTCGCGAGTTTACCTATCCGCAAACGTCGCAGCCGATCCTCAATAATGTGCATGTCTCCCTGCTGCCCGGCCAGATGCTGGGGATTTGCGGGCCAACGGGGGTGGGTAAATCCACTTTGCTCTCCCTTATTCAGCGTCATTTCGATGTTGAGCAGGGGGATATCCGTTTCCACGGCGTGCCGCTGACGAAGTTGAAACTGGACGGCTGGCGTAGCCGTCTGGCGGTGGTGAACCAGACCCCGTTCCTGTTTTCCGATACCGTTGCCAGCAATATCGCACTGGGTAAACCGGGAGCGACGCAGGAAGAGATTGAACATGTGGCGCGGCTTGCCAGCGTGCATGAGGATATCCTGCGCCTGCCGCAGGGCTACGATACCGAGGTCGGCGAGCGCGGCGTGATGCTCTCCGGCGGGCAAAAGCAGCGCATCTCGATTGCCCGTGCGCTACTGCTTAATGCCGAGATTTTGCTGCTGGATGATGCGCTCTCTGCCGTTGATGGCCGCACCGAGCACCAGATTTTGCACAACCTGCGTCAGTGGGGAGAGGGGCGTACGGTCATTATCAGCGCTCACCGCCTGTCGGCGCTGACAGAAGCCAGTGAGATTTTAGTGATGCAGCATGGACATATCGGGCAGCGCGGGCAGCACGAACAGCTTGCGCGCCAGCCCGGCTGGTATCGCGATATGTATCGCTACCAACAGCTGGAAGCGGCGCTGGATGATGCGCCAGAGGAGGCGGTTGATGCGTAAACTTGTGCAGCAGTGGCCGACCCTGAAACGTCTGCTGGCTTACGGTTCGCCCTGGCGTAAACCGTTGACGCGGGCCGTGGTGATGCTGTGGATTGCGGCGGCAGCGGAAGTGTCCGGCCCGGCGCTGATCAGCTACTTTATCGACAACATGGTGGCGAAAAGCTACCTGCCGGTTGGCCTGGTCGCGGGCATGGTCATGGTCTATATTTGCCTGCAGGTGCTGGCGGCCGGGCTGCATTACGCCCAGGCCTTACTGTTTAACGAGGCTGCCGTCGGCGTGGTGCAGCGGTTGCGTACCGACGTGATGGACGCCGCGCTCCGTCAGCCGCTGAGCGCGTTCGACACCCAGCCGGTCGGGCAGATTATTTCGCGCGTCACCAACGACACCGAAGTGATCCGTGATCTCTACGTCACAGTAGTGGCGACGGTACTGCGCAGCGCGGCGTTGATTGGCGCAATGCTGGTGGCGATGTTCAGCCTCGACTGGCGCATGGCGCTGGTCGCTATCTGCATCTTCCCGGCGGTTATCATCGTGATGCTGATTTATCAGCGTTACAGCACGCCGATTGTGCGCCGGATGCGGGCTTACCTGGCGGATATTAATGATGGTTTCAACGAAGTCATCAATGGGATGAGCGTGATTCAGCAATTCCGCCAGCAGGCGCGTTTTGGTGAGCGCATGGGGTCGGCAAGCCGTTCCCACTATCTGGCGCGTATGCAGACGCTGCGCCTCGACGGTTTCTTGCTGCGCCCGTTGCTGAGCCTCTTCTCCGCGTTGATTTTGTGCGGTCTGTTGATGCTGTTCGGCTTTAGCTCGGTCGGCACGATGGAAGTGGGGGTGCTGTATGCCTTTATTAGCTACCTGGGTCGCCTGAATGAGCCGTTGATTGAGCTGACGACCCAGCAGTCGATGCTCCAGCAGGCAGTGGTGGCCGGGGAGCGCGTCTTTGAACTGATGGACTGTCCGCGTCAGGCCTATGGTTATGACGATGAGCCACTGAAAAGCGGATCTATTGATATCAACGATGTCTCCTTTGCCTATCGTGATGACAGCCTGGTGTTGCAGGACATCAGCCTGAACGTACCTCCCCGTAGTTTTGTGGCGCTGGTGGGGCATACCGGCAGCGGTAAAAGTACGCTGGCGAACCTGCTGATGGGGTACTACCCGCTGACCAAAGGGGAAATCCGCCTGGATGGTCGACCGCTTTCCTCCCTAAGCCACAGCGCATTGCGCAAAGGGGTGGCGATGGTGCAACAGGATCCGGTTGTGATGGCGGATACCTTCTTTGCCAACGTCACGCTGGGGCGCGATATTTCCGAAGAGCAGGTCTGGCACGCGCTTGAAGTTGTACAACTGGCTGAGCTGGCGCGCGAAATGCCGGAGGGGATTCACACCCGCCTGGGCGAGCAGGGGAATAATCTCTCTGTCGGGCAGAAACAGTTGCTGGCGCTGGCGCGCGTGCTGGTGGATACGCCGCAGATCCTGATTCTGGATGAGGCAACGGCGAACATCGATTCGGGCACCGAGAAAGCGATTCAGCAGGCGCTGGTAGCGGTCAGGCAGCACACGACGCTGGTGGTGATCGCACACCGACTGTCGACGATTGTCGAAGCGGAAACCATCCTGGTCCTCAATCGCGGTCAGGCCGTTGAACGCGGTACGCATCAGCAACTGCTTGAGGCAAAAGGGCGTTACTGGCAGATGTATCAACTGCAACTGGCGGGAGAAGAGCTTGCCGCCAGCGTGCGAGAAGAATCGCTAATCGCCTGATGCACCAAAATTAAGCACGCTACTAACAGGATCCTCTGTTGGTGCAAAAAAGTAACGCATCGCGCACTGTCGTGGTGCGTTTTTCTTTTCCAGGAACAATCTGAACCATTCCCATTTTCATCCCTGTGCAATCTCATCCTTCTTATACGGCTTAACAGCCTGAAATTTGCCCGTTTTTCATTTTTGGCACACCGCTTGCAATATCTATTGCGTGTTAGCTGCGGCCATTATCGATTTTCGACTGGAGGGGGATCTATGAAGCTGGTTACCGTGGTGATTAAGCCATTTAAACTGGAAGACGTTCGTGAAGCACTGTCTTCAATTGGTATTCAAGGGTTAACCGTGACCGAAGTGAAAGGTTTCGGGCGTCAGAAAGGGCACGCTGAGTTGTACCGCGGTGCGGAGTACAGCGTTAACTTCCTGCCGAAAGTGAAGATTGATGTGGCGATTGCTGACGATCAGCTCGATGAAGTGATTGATGTCATTAGCAAAGCGGCCTACACCGGCAAAATTGGCGACGGCAAAATTTTCGTTGCCGAGCTGCAACGCGTCATTCGTATTCGTACCGGCGAAGCCGACGAAGCGGCACTGTAATACCTGGCACACCGTGAGGGGATGGGTAAAATGAAGAAAGCAATATTAAAAACGGGTCTGGCCTCGCTGGCCTCGCTGGCACTGCTGCCGGGCCTGGCTATGGCAGCCGATCCGGTCGTCGTCGATAAAGCCGACAATGCCTTTATGATGATTTGCACCGCACTGGTGCTGTTCATGACAATTCCGGGCATTGCCCTGTTCTATGGCGGCTTAATCCGCGGTAAAAACGTCCTCTCTATGCTGACGCAGGTGGCGGTTACGTTTGCACTGGTGTGCGTACTGTGGGTAGTTTATGGCTACTCTCTGGCCTTCGGCACTGGCGGTAGCTTCTTCGGCAGCTTCGACTGGGTGATGCTAAAAAATATCGAACTGAAAGCGCTGATGGGGAGCTTCTATCAGTACATTCACGTCGCGTTCCAGGGCTCGTTTGCCTGTATTACCGTCGGCCTGATCGTCGGTGCGTTAGCTGAACGTATCCGTTTCTCTGCGGTACTGATTTTCGTTGTGGTATGGCTGACGCTGTCCTATGTACCGATTGCCCACATGGTATGGGGTGGCGGTCTGCTGGCAACCCATGGCGCGCTGGATTTCGCGGGTGGTACGGTTGTTCACATCAATGCCGCAGTGGCGGGCCTGGTGGGTGCTTACCTGATTGGCAAACGTGTTGGTTTTGGCAAAGAAGCGTTTAAACCGCACAACCTGCCGATGGTGTTTACTGGTACGGCTATCCTCTACTTCGGTTGGTTCGGTTTCAACGCCGGTTCTGCAAGTGCGGCGAACGAGATTGCTGCTCTGGCATTCGTGAACACCGTCGTGGCAACGGCAGGAGCAATCCTCTCCTGGGTCTTTGGTGAGTGGGCGCTGCGTGGCAAACCGTCTCTTTTGGGTGCTTGTTCTGGTGCGATTGCTGGCCTCGTGGGTATCACCCCGGCTTGTGGTTACGTTGGTGTCGGTGGCGCGCTGCTGGTGGGTATCGTTGCAGGCCTGGCGGGTCTGTGGGGTGTGACTGCGCTGAAACGCTTCCTGCGTGTTGACGACCCGTGTGATGTCTTCGGTGTCCACGGCGTGTGCGGTATCGTAGGTTGTATCATGACAGGTATCTTCGCGGCCACTTCTCTGGGCGGCGTGGGTTATGCCGAAGGCGTTACCATGGGCCATCAGCTTCTGGTACAGCTGGAAAGTATCGCTATCACTATCGTGTGGTCTGGTGTTGTCGCCTTCATCGGTTACAAACTGGCTGACATGACTGTGGGTCTGCGTGTACCGGAAGATCAAGAGCGCGAAGGGCTGGACGTCAACAGCCACGGCGAAAACGCCTACAACGCCTGATCGAATTGAGTTATCTCCTGAGCAACGAAAGCCTCCCGATGGGAGGCTTTTTTTATATTTGCATGAACACCACCTCCTATGGAGGTGGTCAGCAATAAGTTGGCTCTGCCAATAATGCTACTCATGGGTAAATCCGAATCTGTTATCCCCATAACTGATAAGGATTTAACCATGAGTAGATTCCAGAAAGCATCTCATGTGCTCTGGTGTTGTCAATAGCGAATTCAGATAATAAGTGCAACGCTCGGACATGATTGTGGAGAGTGTAGGAGGAAGGGTTAACTACCGATAAGTT
>NZ_CBFFRL010000041.1:0-29707 GCF_965644215.1 Phytobacter sp. V69 | reverse complement strand
ATAGTCATGATAATAGGGCCTTCTGATTAGAAGGCCCTATTATCAATGATTTTTATCCTCGTGACGACACTATCTAAAGCAATGCGCACGAACCAGAAAGAATGTCAAAAAAAGTCCATATTTCACTTTGCCGATGCTGCCAAACTCCCTGATAATGCGCCGCGTTCATGTCCTCAAAATGGCGTAACGTCCTATGCTACATTTATTTGCCGGTCTGGATCTCCACACCGGGCTGTTACTTTTGCTTGCTCTGGGTTTTGTTCTGTTTTACGAAGCGATCAACGGCTTCCACGACACAGCGAACGCAGTCGCAACTGTTATTTATACCCGAGCAATGCGCTCACAGCTGGCTGTTGTTATGGCGGCAGTCTTTAACTTCTTCGGCGTTCTGCTGGGAGGTTTAAGCGTGGCCTATGCGATTGTGCATATGCTACCGACCGATTTACTGCTCAACGTAAGTTCGGCTCATGGCCTCGCCATGGTCTTCTCTATGTTGCTGGCAGCCATTATCTGGAACCTTGGAACCTGGTATCTCGGGTTGCCTGCATCCAGTTCCCACACCCTGATCGGCGCTATCATCGGTATTGGTTTAACCAACGCCCTGATGTCCGGCACCTCGGTGGTGGATGCGCTAAACATTCCAAAAGTGCTTAACATTTTTGCATCCCTGATTGTCTCGCCGATTGTTGGCCTGATTTTCGCGGGCGGCCTGGTGTATCTCCTGCGTCGCTTCTGGAATGGCAATAAGAAACGCGCACGCATTCACCTGACCCCGGCTGAGCGTGAAAAGCAAGACGGCAAACGAAAGCCGCCTTTCTGGACGCGTATCGCATTGATTCTTTCTGCCATTGGCGTGAGTTTCTCTCACGGTGCTAATGATGGTCAGAAAGGCATTGGTCTGATCATGCTGGTACTGATCGGCGTCGCCCCTGCAGGTTTCGTGGTTAACATGAATGCCTCAGGTTACGACATCACCCGTACCCGCGATGCTGTGAATAATGTCGAAGTTTACTTCCAGCAGTATCCTGAACTCCTGCAGAAGGCGACTGGCGTAGAGCAACAAGCGCCAACGCCGGCAGAAGCCGCAGCAGCGCCTGCGCAGTTCCATTGCCATCCGAGCCGCGCCATTATCGCGCTGGACCGTGCAAAAGAGATGCTGACCGGGATTGAAAGCTACGACAAACTCAGCGTTGAACAGCGCAGCCAGCTGCGTCGCATCATGCTTTGCCTGTCGGATATCACCGACCAGGTCGCGAAGCAGCCTGATGTGAGTGCTGACGATCAGCGCCTGCTTAAGAAGCTGAAAAACGACATGCTGAGTACCATCGAGTACGCGCCTATCTGGATTATTATGGCCGTCGCGCTGGCGTTAGGTGCGGGTACAATGATTGGCTGGCGTCGTGTGGCGACCACCATCGGCGAGAAAATCGGTAAGAAAGGCATGACTTACGCACAGGGGATGTCCGCACAGATGACTGCAGCGGTTTCCATTGGCCTGGCAAGTTATACCGGTATGCCGGTATCCACCACCCACGTCCTCTCCTCCTCAGTGGCGGGGACGATGATCGTCGATGGCGGCGGTCTGCAGCGCAAAACCGTGACCAGCATTTTGATGGCCTGGGTCTTTACTCTGCCGGCGTCCATCATCCTGTCGGGCGTCCTTTACTGGATAGCCCTCAAGCTGATTTAACGACGAAACGGGTCAGGAAACTGGCCCGTTTTTTTTGCTCAGTGCCAAATCATCAGAGCAATCAGGCTCACCACAATCAGCCCGCATAGCGCGCTGGTTAAGATGAACTGCCCCCGTACTCGCTCACAGCGGCGAATAAACTCTTCATCATGATGGTCGCGATAGCGCTGGCCATAAATGTACCAAACCAAACGCATCTGCTTGCTGGGCTGCCCATGGGAGGTAAAAAATCCTCCACCATCAACATATTGGTAAAGCAAAGGATCACAACCACGAAGTACCACTAACAGTGCGCGCAGTGACGAAAAATAACGCGCCATGTTAACCACACAAACGATGCACAAAGCCCAAAACAGCGCGACGGTGCTGATCATATCTCCTCCCCCGGCGAACCGCCCACGGAAACGTGATCCGGGAATACCGCTCCCAGATAATCAACCAAGTCATTCAGTGAAGAGTATTACTAATAGCCGATCGAGATCACAAACTTAAATCCGAACGGCTCATTAAATAGTGTAGGAGATTTGTATATTTTTTTGCCACAACGTTAAGCAATCTTATGCATCTGGTTGTAAATCTTGGTTAAGTGATTCGTGATCCAGGCAGATTGACGATAACTTCATGGAGTTATAAGGTAGAAATATTCCCATACTCTACGTCATTCAAGTTGCAGGAAGGCGGCAAGAGAATGAATCCCCGAGCATAGATAACTATGTGATGGGGTAAACGAACGTAGCCAACGCATCTGCGGTTTGAAGTACAAAGAGTATAAAATGAAATCCTTAAGGCCGGGCGCTACCCGTGCACGTGGTACGCAGGACGCGGGAAACAGTGCCGCATCAGGGGTGATTCACCCTATGGTCATCGACAACTTATGGAAGGAGTAACACTATGGCTTACAAACACATTCTCATCGCAGTAGATCTTTCTCCTGAAAGCAAATTGCTGGTTGATAAAGCAGTATCCATGGCGCGTCCTTACAACGCGAAGGTGTCACTGATTCATGTCGATGTAAATTATTCCGATCTCTATACCGGCCTTATCGACGTTAACCTCGGCGATATGCAAAAACGTATCTCCGACGAAACGCACCATGCGCTGACTGAACTCTCTACCAATGCGGGCTATCCGATTACGGAAACCCTGAGCGGTAGCGGTGATTTGGGGCAGGTACTGGTGGATGCGATTAAGAAATACGATATGGATCTGGTGGTCTGCGGCCATCATCAGGATTTCTGGAGCAAACTGATGTCTTCCGCACGTCAGCTCATCAATACTGTCCATGTGGACATGCTGATTGTTCCGCTGAAAGATGAAGACGAAGATTAATCGGCCGTCTAATCTTGCCTGCCAACGCCCGCTGTAGCGGGCGTTTTGCTTTATGCCGGAAAGCCCTTCCGCGCGGCAATCCACTCCTGAACCTCAATGACAAAGGTATCCGGCGCTTTGCGGTACATTTTGCGCGTCAGGTCCAGGATCGTGTGCTGTCCGAGCGCCTCTTCCATGCGCTGCTGCGCCATATCCATCACCGAACGCACGCTGCAAATGCCTTCACAGGCCCACTCCGGCGGCTGCTCGTCAAACACCGCCATGCGCTGGCGAATCTCGCGGCACTCAAAAATTTGTTTCTCGCCGTCAATCGCGTGCACCACTTCCAGCACCGTAATGTGCTCGGCAGGTTTTGCCAACTGGAATCCCCCGCCCTTGCCCTCAATGCTGCGCACCAGCCCGGCTTTTGACAGGCGGGTAAAAACCTTCGCCAGATAGTCATAGGGCACACTTTGCAGCTCGGCAATTTCGCGTACGCTCATCTCGCGGGCGTCGCCTTTGCTGTCGACCATGCACATCAGGCTATGGATGCCGTATTCAACGCCAGAACTGTAGAATGCCATGCTCTTATCTCAGCCAAAATAAATCTGAGTTATTGTAGCTTTTCCGCCATACCCATTCCAGATCAATAAATAACCACGTATCGCGGATAAAAATTAAATTATTTATTATCAATGCATTAATTGCCAATCCGGATCAAATAATGCGATCGTCACATCGAGCACATTGCATTTGATAACTACGATCAATATGATCCGAGTAAATTAATCGTAGTAAGCAATGAGTGAGAGAAAGATGCGTAAACAAATTCTGATCGTGGGCGCGGGGTTTTCCGGTATGTGGGCCGCTCTAAGCTCCGCGCGCCTGGTCGATAAAGCACAGAATCAGGCCGTGGATATCACGGTCATTGCCCCGCAACCGGAGCTTCGCGTGCGCCCTCGTTTCTATGAGAACGCCGTGCCGACGCTGGTTGTACCGTTGCAGCCGTTGTTCGAAGCCACCGGCGTGACATTCCTGCGCGGTACGGTTTCGCAGATAACCCCGGCGTCAAAAGCTGTTACCTGGAATGACAGCACAGGCACAGCGCAGCAATGTAGCTACGACCGTTTGATTCTGGCCAGCGGCAGCCACGTTAACCGCGCATCCGTAGCAGGCGCGGCTGAACACACCTTCGACCTGGATCAGTTAGAAACCGCAACCGTGCTGGAAGATCATCTGAAATCATTGGCCAACCAGCCAGAAAGCGAAGCACGTAACACCGTGGTGGTTTGCGGCGGCGGTTTTACCGGTATCGAGATGGCGATGGAGCTACCGGGCCGCTTGCGCGAGCTTCTGGGTTCGAATGCTAAGACCAGAGTGGTCGTAGTTGACCGCGCCTCACAGCCAGGTGCGCGTTATAGCGAAGCATTGCGTGAAGTGATCGTGCAGGCCTCCGAAGAGCTGGGCGTTGAGTGGTTGCTGAATGCCGATATTGAACGCGTTGATGCTTCCGGCATTACGCTCAAAGACGGGCAGACCATCGCGTCAAACACCGTTATCTGGACCGTCGGGGTGCAGGCTAACGGCCTGACGGAGCAGATTGATGCACCGCGCGATGGTCAGGGGCGCCTGTTCGTGGATCCGGAGCTGAAAGTGGTGGGCTATGAGGATATCTATGCCACCGGAGATGTGGCGTACGCTGCCACCGATGATAAGGGCAATCATGCGTTGATGACCTGCCAGCACGCGATTTTGCTGGGTAAATTTGCCGGTAATAACGCGGCGGCCAGCCTGTTGGATGTCGCCCCGTTGCCGTATCGCCAGGAGAATTATGTCACCTGTCTGGATCTGGGTGCCTGGGGTGCGGTGTATACGGAAGGATGGGATCAGCAGGTTAAATTAACGCGTGAAGAAGCGAAGAAATTGAAAATAGCAATCGTCAGCGAGCTTATCTACCCGCCAAAAGCCGATAAAGCCGCCGCATTTGAGATTGCCGACCCGCTGGCACCGTTTGTTTAGCAGTATTCCCGGATGCGGCTTGCGCCTTATCCGGGCTACAAAATCCAGGACCGCACAGACATGTAGCTCCGGTAAGCGCAGCGCACCGGGGGAGGTTCCCGGATGCGGCCAGGTTGAGGGCATCAGACCGCACTGCCCCCACACACTCACTCCAACTCCGGCGTCCCGGAATAAATATCAAACCGGTGCCCCTTGGTCACCACCGCATTGGTGGTCGCCACATCCGCCAGCGGTGGCGCATAATCCGGGCGCTTCACCACCACGCGTTTGGTCGCCAGTTGACGCGCCGGCCCCAGCAGACCATCGGCGTCTAAATCCGGACCCACCAGCGACTGGAACACCCGCATCTCTTTCTTCACCAGCGCACTTTTCTGCTTGTGCGGGAACATCGGGTCGAGATACACCACCTGTGGGCGCGGTGTGATATCCGCCAGCCCGGTCAGGCTGGAGGCATGAATTAACTGCAACCGCTCCTGCAACCACGCGCCAATTTCCGGGTCCGCGTAGCCACGCGCCAGACCATCATCCAACAGTGCGGCCACCACCGGATTACGCTCTAACATCCGCACCCGGCAGCCAACAGACGCCAGCACAAAGGCATCGCGCCCCAGCCCCGCCGTCGCATCCACCACATCCGGCAGATAGCTGCCCTTAATGCCGACGGCTTTGGCGACCGCTTCTCCGCGCCCCCCACCAAATTTGCGCCGATGGGCCATCGCACCACCGACGAAATCGACGAAAATACCGCCGAGCTTCGGCTCATCGCGCTTACGCAGCTCCAGATGCGACGCGGTCAGCACCAGCGCCATCAGGTTATCGTCGTCATGTTCCAGTCCCCAGCGGGACGCAAGAACAGATAAGGCGCCGTCTCCGGCGCCCGTTTCATCCATTAAGCAGATTTTCACTACATATACCCTAAATAACTCAAGCTGCAGGAAGGCGGCAAGTGCGTGAATCCCCAGGAGCTTACAAAAGTAAGTGACTGGGGTGAGCAAACGTCGCCAACGCACATGCGGCTTGAAGTATGACGGGTATTAGCCTTCGATACCATAATGCTCCAGCATCGCATCCAGCTGCGGCTCGCGACCACGGAAACGCTTGAACAACTCCATCGGTTCTTCTGAACCGCCACGGGTCAGAATATTGTCGAGGAAGGACTGGCCTGTTTCGCGGTTGAAAATCCCCTCTTCTTCAAAGCGCGAGTAAGCGTCTGCCGCCAGCACATCTGCCCACAGATAGCTGTAATACCCAGCGGCGTAGCCACCAGCAAAGATATGGCTGAACGCGTGCGGGAAACGGCCCCATGACGGACTCGGCATCACCGCGACCTGCTTTTTAATTTCAAACAGCGTATCGAGGATTTTGGCTCCCTGCTGCGGGCTAAACTCGGCGTGCAGACGGAAATCGAACAGGCCGAACTCCAGCTGACGCAGGATAAACAGCGCAGCCTGGTAGTTTTTCGCTTCCAGCATTTTATCCAGCAGGTCCTGCGGCAGCGGCTCGCCCGTCTCGTAGTGACCGGAGATAAACGCCAGCGCCTCCGGCTCCCAGCACCAGTTTTCCATAAACTGGCTCGGCAGCTCGACGGCATCCCATGGCACACCGCTGATCCCGGCAACTCCCGGGGTTTCGATACGGGTCAGCATATGGTGCAGACCGTGACCAAATTCGTGGAACAGGGTGATCACTTCATCGTGGGTGAACAGCGCAGGTTTGCCGCTGACCGGACGGTTGAAGTTACAGGTAAGGTAGGCCACCGGTTTTTGCAGTGAACCGTCCGCCAGGCGCATCTGCCCGACGCAGTCATCCATCCACGCGCCGCCGCGTTTGTGCTCGCGGGCATAGAGGTCAAGATAGAAGCTGCCGCGCAGTTCGTTGCTTTCGTCATACAGCTCGAAGAAACGCACATCCTGATGCCAGACATCCACATCGTGACGCTCTTTCGCGGTGATGCCGTAAATACGTTTCACCACTTCAAACAGACCGCTTACCGCTTTGTTTTCCGGGAAGTAAGGACGCAACTGTTCGTCGCTGATGCTGTACAGATGCTGTTTCTGTTTCTCACTGTAGTAAGCGATATCCCACGGCTGCAGCTCATCCACACCAAACTCTTTTTTGGCGAACGCACGCAGCTGTGCCAGCTCTCTTTCACCCTGCGGACGGGCGCGTTTGGCAAGATCGTTCAGAAACTCCAGCACCTGTGCCGGGTTTTCTGCCATCTTGGTCGCCAGTGATTTGAAGGCATAGCTTTCAAAGCCCAGCAGTTGCGCCAGCTCGTGACGCAGCGCGAGGATTTCCGCCATCACCGGGCTGTTATCCCATTTACCGGCGTTCGGCCCCTGGTCAGAGGCGCGGGTGCTGTAGGCGCGATACATCTCTTCGCGCAGCGGCTGGTTATCGCAGTAGGTCATCACCGGCAGATAGCTCGGAATATCCAGCGTCAGCAAGAAACCTTCTTGTTCTTTGGCTTCGGCCTGGGCTTTCGCTGCCGCCAGCGCACTTTCCGGCATACCGGACAGCTCCGCTTCGTCGGTCACCAGCTTCGTCCAGCCCATGGTCGCATCCAGCACGTTATTGCTGTATTGATTGCCCAGCTCGGACAGGCGCGCGGCAATTTCGCCGTAGCGTTTTTGTTTCTCTTTTTCGAGGCCAATACCGGACAGTTCGAAATCACGCAGAGCGTTATCAACGGATTTTTTCTGCGCAACGCTCAGGGTGGCGTAGTGGTCGCCATTGCGTAAATCGCGGTAGGCGTTGTACAGCCATTCATGTTGCCCAACCCAGGTGCTGTATTCCGACAGCAGCGGCAGCGTCTGCTCATAGGCTTCACGCAGTTCCGGGCTGTTTTTCACAGAATTCAAATGGCTAACCGGGGAGAACAGACGCCCCAGTACGTCGTCCACTTCCGCCAGTGGCTGGCAAAGATTTTCCCAGGTGTAGGGCGCACCATGGGCAACCACGCTTTCCACCGCAGTACGGCAATCGTCCAGCGCTTTCGTCACGGCAGGCACGACGTGTTCAGGCAGGATTTTTGAAAACGGCGGTAATTCGAAACGCGTGAGTAATGGATTGGTCATAAGCGCAGTCCTGTCCTGTTAAAGAGAGTGAATGAAGCGCACAATCCGGCGCTCTGCATAACGTTGTAGGATGGGGTTAAGTGTAGAGGATTTCAATGGCAGGCGTTGCGTTGAACCGCTTATCGTTACGATACTCTTTTACACACGGCGTGCGGCTTCTCCCCAGGAATCAGAGTAATAAGGAACATGACGGGCACGTATAATCAGGTAATCAGGGTTCGGCGACAAGGAGACCACATGTTGAATTTCATTCTGGCAATACTGCCGCTAGCAGCGCTTATCGCGCTGGCCGTCACATTCCCAAAATGGCGACGTCGAAACAAAGGCGCAGAAGGGTCCAGGGAATTACGCAAAATATCGCAAACCACCAAAACCTTTCGTCCCGGCAAAGGTGGGCAGTTATTGCCCACAAATTATTACTACGATGAAGAAAATTTCTATGAGATTCAGGTGGAAGTAAAAACGCCTGTACCACTGAGCGCGATTACCAAAGTCGAGCGAGACAGTATCAAAGTGAACAACCGTTCTTTCTGGATAGTCACTTACATGGTCGACGGGCAGACGAAACAGGTGCGCTTCAGACACAACTACACGCTGTTCAATACGGCATTTGCCGATTTCCTCGATGCGGTTAAACGCGCTAACCCCAAGGCCAGCGTGCGCGAACTGAGCGCGTTTAGCTTCTAACAACAATACGGTGCCAGCCGCGCCAGCACCGTTGCCAAAACTTACTTCGCTTTATGCGCCGCCGCGTACGCCGCAGGCAGGTTCAGACGTTGCCAGAAGTTCTGATCGGTGGTTTCGCCAGAGAGCGGATAGCCGCCCGGCAGCGCCGTTTTCACCATCAGTTCACGACGTGCGGATGCCGACAGATGCGGCAATGCGGCTTCCAGCAGGACTTCCGCCCCTTCCGGCACTTTCACCGGCTGCGCTTTACCTTTCTGCTGCGGCAGATCGTAGGTCATGGTGAAGCGGTAGAATTCTTTCATCGCCGGGTCACGATACGGATCGTCTTTGCCCGCCGTTTTCGCGCACTCAACAAGGGAAGTGCCGCACTCTTTTTCCAGCGCTGTACGTAGCTGATCGCGCGCTTCGTTGAACAACTTACGATAAGCCGGGTCATTGAGGTACTGGGCCACGTTACGCTGAGCCACCATTCTTGAACCCATCACATCCAGCGGATAGTGCACGCCCAGCACGATGCGGGAATAGCCATAGCGTGCGCCGCGTTCCACCAGCGAATCAAAGCGTTCCGGGATCATCTCTGCCATCAGCAGTGAGTCGGTATAGCCGGTATTGGTATGGCCGCTCGGGAAAGAACCGCCGTCTGCCGAGTACGGTTTGTTGTCTTTGACCACCACATCATCCGGGACCTGGTGAATAGTGTTGCCCTGAATGAGGAACGGACGCTTGTAGTCAAAGTGCTTTTTCGCCGCGCCGGTGCTGACTTCACTGGTTTTAATCAGCGCTGCCGCTTTGCTCAATTCGCCTTTGTCATAGGCGGCGATAAACGCTTTATCCAGACGAGGACCGAGCGCGTCGGAGAGGAAATAGAGGTAGCTGATGCCTTCTGCATCCGCCAGCGCCTGATGGCGCAGCCCCTGGGTGGCGTCGAGGTTAATCGTCTCAACAGTTTTCAGGTTCTGATCCAGCACCGGGGCAGGCAGCTTGCTGAACCCGGAGAGCAGCTCAATACCCGCCTGCTGGTTATCTTTCACTTTGAAATCATAGCCGCTGGCTTTCAGCCAGGCGGTATCGGCCTGTTTTGCGCTTTGCGCCGCTTTTTCCAGGTGCTCACGCTCCACTTTGGCGCCGTCGCCTTTCAGCGCGTCACGCAGCGCGGACAGAGACTGGCTTTCTAGGCCATCAAACGCCTGGCTTACCGAAGCCGGTGTGGTGGTATTTGCGATGTCGCGCGCAACAGTCAGAGGCACATCTTTCGCCATCGCCTGATGAGCAAGCAGCAGGGAGGCGGTTAACAGTGTCATACGGATTTTCATTTTTTATCCTTTTATTCAAACAATTACCTTGCCTGCGCACGACGCTAGCCCTGTAAGTTGACGCTTTTGTGACACGGATAAATTTTGAAACGTTTTTTGGGCGCTTGAAACAACAGCAGGGTTCACCGACATTCCCGCGCAATCTACGGTAAACTGTGGCTAATCTCGTTCATATTCTGGAATTTCTATCTCCATGCTCAGTTATCGCCACAGCTTCCACGCAGGCAACCACGCCGACGTTCTCAAACACACCGTTCAGAGCTTGATCATCGAAGCGCTGAAAGAAAAAGAGAAACCTTTTCTCTATCTTGATACCCACGCGGGCGCTGGCCGCTATCAGCTGTCCGGCGAACATGCCGAACGCACCGGGGAGTATCTGGAAGGGATTGGCCGCATCTGGCAGCAAGACGATATTCCGGCTGAACTGGAGCCGTACATGAGCGTGCTGCGTCACTTTAACCGTAACGAGACGCTGCGCTACTACCCCGGCTCACCGCTGATTGCCCGCCAGCTACTACGCGAACAGGACAGCCTGTTCCTGACCGAGCTGCACCCGAGCGACTATCCGCTGCTGCGCCAGGAGTTCCAGAAAGACGAACGTGCCCGCGTTGAGCGCTCCGATGGTTACCAGCAGTTGAAATCGAAACTGCCGCCGGTTTCCCGTCGCGGCCTGGTGCTGATCGACCCGCCGTATGAGATGAAATCCGATTACCAGGCGGTGGTCACCGGGATTCATGAAGGCTACAAACGCTTTGCGACAGGCACCTACGCCCTGTGGTATCCGGTGGTCCTGCGCGCGCAAATCAAGCGCATGATTAAAGAACTTGAAGCGACCGGCGTCCGTAAAATTCTGCAAATTGAGCTGGCGGTTCGCCCGGACAGCGACCAGCGCGGGATGACGGCTTCCGGCATGATCGTGATTAACCCGCCGTGGAAATTAGAAGCACAGATGAATAACGTGCTGCCATGGCTGCACAGTAAACTGGTGCCCGCCGGCACAGGCCACACCCTCGTTAACTGGATTGTTCCCGAGTAATCGCAGCAATCGAAGGAACCTTGCTGGCTGCGCGTTACAATCGCGACACTTTCGACCTCGTTCAGGATTAAGAGCCTACACGGTAGGCGTACATTGTTGCAGCGAGTCTGGACACGGACAGCGCGGAACAACCGCAGCGTACACGCAGTACGTGAGGACTGTGAGCACTGCCCAGGTCCAGAATGGCAAATAAAATAGCCTCATTGGATAGGCTCTAAGGAATTAACCATGAGCAAACATTACGACTATATCGCCATTGGCGGTGGCAGCGGTGGGATTGCCTCGATTAACCGCGCCGCCATGTACGGCCAGAAGTGCGCGCTGATTGAAGCCAAAGAGCTGGGCGGCACCTGCGTGAACGTGGGTTGTGTCCCGAAAAAAGTCATGTGGCACGCGGCGCAAATCCGCGAGGCCATTCATCTGTACGGGCCGGACTACGGCTTCGACGCCACCATCAACCATTTCGATTGGAACAAACTGGTTGCCAGCCGCACGGCCTATATCGACCGCATCCACACCTCTTATGACAATGTGCTGGGCAAGAATAATGTCGATGTGATCAAAGGCTTTGCCCGTTTTGTCGATGCGAAGACGATCGAAGTCAATGGCGAGACGATCACCGCCGATCACATCCTGATCGCCACCGGTGGTCGCCCGAGCCATCCGCAGATTCCGGGTGCGGAATACGGTATCGACTCCGACGGTTTCTTTGCGCTGCCTGCGTTGCCAAAACGCGTTGCAGTTGTTGGTGCGGGCTATATCGCCGTTGAGCTCGCCGGGGTGATTAACGGACTGGGTGCCGAAACGCACCTGTTCGTGCGCAAACACTCCCCGCTGCGCAACTTCGACCCGATGATCAGCGAAACGCTGGTTGAAGTGATGGCCGCCGAAGGCCCGGCGTTGCATAAAGAAGCCATTCCGAAATCAGTAGTGAAAAACGCCGATGGCAGCTTCACGCTGGAGTTGGAAGATGGGCGCAGCCAGACCGTCGATTGCCTGATTTGGGCGATTGGTCGCGAACCGGCAAACGACACCTTCAATCTGGACGTTACCGGGGTGAAAACCGACGAGAAAGGTTTCATCGTGGTGGATAAATTCCAGAATACCTCGGTGCCGGGTATTTACGCCGTGGGCGATAACACGGGTACGGTTGAGTTGACGCCGGTTGCCGTGGCAGCAGGCCGTCGCCTCTCTGAGCGTCTGTTCAATAACAAGCCGGACGAGCATCTGGATTACAGCAACATCCCGACCGTGGTATTCAGCCACCCGCCGATCGGCACCGTCGGTTTAACCGAACCGCAGGCGCGCGAGCAGTATGGCGAGGACCAGGTCAAAGTGTATAAATCATCGTTTACCGCGATGTATACCGCCGTGACCTCTCACCGTCAGCCGTGCCGCATGAAGTTAGTGTGCGTTGGCCCGGAAGAGAAAATCGTCGGCATCCACGGTATCGGTTTCGGGATGGATGAGATTCTGCAAGGCTTCGCGGTCGCCCTGAAAATGGGTGCCACCAAGAAAGACTTCGACAATACCGTGGCGATTCACCCAACGGCGGCAGAAGAGTTTGTCACCATGCGCTAATCAGACCCGTAGCCCGGACAGGTGCGCCGCACCGCCTCCGGGAATTTGCCTCCCCCCGCCGATCACTCCTGACAGTATGTTGTCAGGAGGGGGGTGAGACATTCTCGTTGTCGAAAACACAACGAGGACGAGAACATGAGCAACATTATCAACTGGTTTGAGATTCCGGTTCAGAACCTGCAACGGGCAACCGCGTTCTATAAATACTGCGTCGATGCGCAATTTCGTCAGGAGCATGTCGCAGGCATGTCCATGGCAGTCTTTCACTACCAGGAACCGGCAATTGGCGGCGCACTGGTAAAATCGGAGATGCTCCAGCCTTCAACGAGCGGCACCGTGGTCTATCTCTTTACCGCTGATATCGCCGCTTCACTGAAAAAAGTGGCGGAAAAAGGCGGCACCTGCTGCTTTGGGCCAGAAATTTTGCCGGATGATATTGGCACCATCGCGCTTATCATTGACAGTGAAGGGAATAAAGTCGGGCTGCATCAACCGGCCTGACAACATTTAACCGACCACTGACAGGAAACGTGCCATGAGCCGCCGTGCCGACAGGCTTTTTCAGATAGTCCAGATCCTGCGTACCCGTCGCCGGGTCACGGCGGCCATACTGGCGGAAAGACTGGAGGTGTCTGAGCGCACCGTCTATCGGGACATTCGCGATCTGTCGCTGTCCGGCGTCCCCATTCAGGGAGAGGCAGGCAGCGGCTATCGCCTGATGCCGGGTTTTGACCTCCCGCCGCTGATGTTTAGCGGCATGGAGGTGGAAGCGCTGATTGCCGCCATCGGCATGCTGCAAACCTGGAGTGGCGACACGTTGGCAAAGGCGGCGGGTTCGGCGCAGGAAAAGCTGCTGGCGGTGCTACCAACCAACAGGCGCATTCTGGCGGAACGCAACCGCATCCTGACGCCGGACTTTGGCAAGTATCCTCTGGCCCGGCGCTGGTTTGATGTTTTCCATCAGGCCATGCGCCAGCACGATGAAGTTTACATTCGTTATGAAAATGACAAAGGCGAAGGCTCTGAGCGGGTGATCCATCCGCTGGGCCTGTCGTTCTGGGGAGAAGTGTGGGTCCTGGTGGCGTGGTGCGCACTACGTCAGGATTATCGCTGTTTCCGCCTGGATCGCTGTGAGGTGGTGACATTAACCGGGAAACAGTTTGCCGAACGCCCCGACCGCTCCCTCGAAGATTTTATCCGCCAGCAGAAGGCGAACTCGAAAAGAGCCGACAATAAGCAATAACGCCAGTCCGTTACGCAACCGACTGGCATTCCTCTCGCAATAACACTCAGCCCCTAAATCGAGCCAATCAATCCGCCATCAACCCGAATCACCGCGCCGGTAATGTAGCTGGCGGGCTGGCTTGCCAGAAATGCAGCGGTGGCGCCGTATTCCTGCGGTTCGCCGTAGCGCCCTGCCGGAATGCTCTGCCGACTCTTCTGCGCGACCGCTTCCGCGCTGCTGTTCTCGCGTTTCGCCTTGATGGCATCCAGTTGCCCCACGCGGTCGGTGGCGATGCGCCACGGCACCATCACCTTCACCGTCACGCCGTCGGCCGCCACTTCGCTGGCGAGAGTTTTCGACCAGCCGAGCAGACTCATGCGCAGCGCATTCGACAGCGCAAGGTTAGGAATGGGGGCAATCACGCCAGATGACGTGGTGGTAATAATGCGTCCCCAGCCGCGGCTGCGCATGGCGGGCAGCAGCTTATCGGTGAGCTGAATCAGCGCGGCGACCATCACGGAAAACTGCTGTTGCCAGACTGCGCCATCCGTCCCCTGCGCCGTAGCGGGCGGCGGACCGCCGGAGTTGTTGACCAGAATATCGATGTCGCCCCAGTGCGCGCGGATATCGGCAATCACCGTATCAAACTGTTCCGGGGTAGCAAGATCCAGTTGCCAGGCATGGGCCGTGCCGCCCAGTTGGGTGATGCGTTCCACCGTCTGCGCCAGTTTTTCCGCGTTGCGACCGGTGACGGCCACCTTCACCCCTTCCTGCGCCAGCGAAAGGGCAATCGCCTGCCCAAGGCCGCTTCCGGCACCGCAGACCAGCGCCACACGTTGTTGAATCTTAAAATCCATAAATGCTCCTGATTGTATTTTCAGAAGCAATATGTGCAAGAGCAATGCCAGTTATGCGCGGGCGTTTTTAACATTTACCTGGTCAAAGGCGTATTGCAGGTGCTTTCTCATCAATTCGGCCGCCTGTTCCTGCTTGTTCTCTCGCAAAGCATCGATGATGGCAACGTGCTCTTCACACCACTCTTTTACGCGGCGCTTATTGTGATAGCTGCCGAATTCCAGCAGACGGCGCAGGCGGTTTTGCTGCTGGATAGCCTGCAACACAAACAGATTGCCGCTGGCCTCTGCCAGTAACTCATGAAACGCGGCATCGGTTTCGAAAATCTCTTTCGCTGGCACCAGCGTAATGTCCGGATGGGTGATAAGCCGCAGATGCTGGGCGCGCAGGCGTTTAAGCATCTGCCGGTCCACATGCAGGTTGGGCGTCAGCAGCGCCGTCGGTTCAATCATCAGGCGAAAACCGTAGCTGTTACGCAGCGCCACATCCGAGTTCAGGGTTTGCAGGAAGCGCCAGCCGTGCCCGGCGTTACGGGCAATCAGGCCATCTTCCGACAACTTCACCAGCGTGCGGGTCAGCACACCGCGATCGACATCGTAGCGCTGGCTGATTTCGGTCTGGGTAAATGACTCCGGCAGCACGCCCGCAATACGGTCATGCACCAGCTGCTCATACAGCTTCTGGTCATTGCTCTTGGACTGCTCAATCTCCAGCAGTTCCAGCTCATCGCTGCGTTTGAGCAGGAAAAAACCCTGATTAGGACGCGCCTCAACCGCCCCCATGCGGGTCAATTCTTTTAGCCCGGCACGCACCGGCGTACGCGAAACACCCAGCGCATCGGCAAGATGTTGCTCACGTAAATGATGACCTGGATCGAATCTTGCTTCGGATATCAGGTCGAGTATTTGCCGGGCTATCCGGCGACTGCTCGCAGTGGAGTCAGGCTGCATGGAGATCGGTTCCCTGAAATGCATTATTGTGGTCGAAAGATACAATAGCACGGGCAACAAAACGCAGCAAAACAAAGCAAGGACTGCACGGTTAGCGTGCTAAGGTGCACCAATATGAGACATTTTTTTCACATACACAATTGTATTTATTGACTCACTAAATTCAATTTAGACCTTAACCAGGAGACGACTATGTCCAGCAATTCTTTACTGTTTCGCCACGTACGCACCCTGATGTTCGCGCTGACCGCCCTCCCACTGGTAAGTCATGCGGCGGTTGAAACCATCGCCCCGGGCAAACTGACCTACGGAACAGCGGCCACTTTTATGCCGTTTGAATTCGTGAAAGAGGGCAAGCTCACCGGCTTTGATATCGACCTGATTAACGCGCTAAGCAAAGAGATAAACCTGGAACCCGCGCCAATGCCGATGGAGTTCAAAGGGCTTATCCCTGCACTGCAAGGCAAACGTCTCGACATCATCAACTCCGCCATGTACGTCAACCCAACCCGTGCCGCGCAGGTCGACTTCGTGCCTTATCTGAAAATCGGTAGCCGCGTGGTGGTACGCAAAGGTAACCCGGAAAAAATCACCGGCCGTGACCTGAGCCTCTGCGGCAAAAACATCGCCGTGACCCTCGGTGGGATCGAAGAGAGCCAGGCCCGCGCGGACAACCAGCGCTGTCTGGATGCCAAAAAACCGGCCATTAACGTGATGACCTTCCCGGCCGCCACCGACTCCGCCGTCGCCGTCGCGCAAGGCCGTGCAGATGCCGAGTTCCTCTCCACCCCAGGTGCCGTTGCGTTGTTTAGCGAAAAAGCAGGCATGTTCGAAGCGGTAGGCGACGAATTCGAGGCAGATACCCACATCGCGTTTGCCGTGCGGAAAGGCGATACCGAAACCCACGCCCTGCTGGAGAAAGGTCTCCAGAGACTCGTCAAAAATGGCACCTACAAGCAACTGATTGAGAAATGGAACTTCCCTGACTCCGTTGCCATTTTCTAACCCGTTTTGCCATTAACCGGAGAAAGCTATGTCGATCGAACTAATGTGGCAGTACTTCCTCTCACCCGAGTTTATTCAGGGTGCGTGGATGACGCTGCTTATTACCCTCTGCTCACTGTTGTGTGGCGTGGTACTGGGCCTGGTGTTGGCGCTGTTGCAGGAAGCGCCGTTTCGCGCCGGGAAAGGGCTGGCCTTTTTCTACCTGTGGCTGTTTCGCGGGACGCCAGTGCTGTTCCAGATAATCTTTGTCTACAACGTGCTGCCAGGCTTCGGCTTACGCTTCTCCGCGTTTACCTGTGCAGTGCTGGCGCTTTCGCTCAATGAAGGCGCCTACATGGCGGAAATTCTGCGCTCTGGCCTGCAGGCCGTGAAAAGCGGCCAGCGCACGGCTGGCATGGCGCTCGGCATGACCAACGGGCAGATCATGCGCAAAATCGTGCTGCCTCAGGCCGCGCGCATCGTGCTGCCGCCAATGGGTAACCAGATGATCAGCATGCTGAAATCGAGCGCGCTGGTTTCAGTTATCGCCGTTCAGGAACTACTGCTGGTCGCCAACCAGACCGCCAGCGCCAGCTTCCGCTACTTCGAAGCGCTGTGCGCCGCAGGCATCTATTACCTGCTGCTCACCACGCTGTTCATGATTTTCCAGTCATGGCTGGAAAGCGTGCTCGACCCGAAGCAGCGTCGCAGCAAGAGCCAGAAGCGGCTGACCCGCCTTTTTAAATTACCGAAAACCGCCCGGGAGGCACCATGAGCGAGAAACCTTTGCTGGAGATGATCGGCATTGATAAGACCTTTGGTCGCCAGACCGTGCTCAAGAATTGCTCTCTTGAGGTGCAAAAGGGTGAAACCGTGGTACTGATTGGCCCGTCCGGTTCGGGCAAATCCACCCTGCTGCGCTGCGTCAACATGCTCTCACCTGCCGACAGCGGCGACGTGTTCTTCGCCAGACAGCACATCAGCCGGGGCGAAGTGCCGGTGCACAAACTGCGTCAGCGTATTGGCATGGTGTTCCAGAACTACGAGCTGTTCTCGCACCTGACGGCGGCGGAAAACATTATGCTGGCCCCGATGACGGTGCTGGGGATGAACCGCATTGAGGCCCGCAAGCTGGCGGACAACCTGCTGGCGAAAGTGCGTATCAACGAACGCGCAGATCACTTTCCGGACGAACTCTCCGGCGGCCAGCAGCAGCGCGTGGCGATTGCCCGTGCTCTGGCGATGAAGCCCGAACTGATGCTCTACGACGAACCCACATCAGCCCTCGATCCGGAGATGATCCGCGAAGTTCTGGAAGTGATGGCAGAGCTCAGTGCAGAAGGGATGACCAGCATGGTGGTGACCCACGAGATGGGCTTCGCCCGCCGGGCCGCCAACAAAATTCTGTTTATGGAAGACGGCGAAATTATCGATCGCGCCAACACCAGTGATTTCTTCGCCGGCAATGTCAGCGAGCGCGCACAGCGCTTCCTGACGCAAATATTACATTAATCACGGAGTTCCTATGTCCAGTTACCAGGTTGACAGCGCACGTATGAAAAAGGACTTAGCGACGCTGGTTGCCATCAACACAGAAAACCCACCGGGCCATGAGCGGGAAGCCGCCGAGTGTCTGGAAGGCTGGCTGCTTACCGCCGGGTTCGATCTCTCTTTTAGCGAATATGCACCGGGGCGGACCAACGTTATCGCCGTCCTGCGCAACGGACCGGGGCCGTGCTTCGCCTTTAACACCCATATCGACACCGTGCCGGCGGGCAGCGGCTGGGCCAGCGATCCCTTCACGCTCAACGAACGCAATGGCCGCCTGTACGGTCGCGGCTCCTGCGATGCCAAAGGCCCGCTGGTGGCGATGGTTGAAGCCCTGCGCCTGCTCGCGGCTAACCGTCAGCAGTGGTCCGGCACATTAATGGGGGTGTTCACCGCCGATGAAGAGGTCGCCAGCGAAGGGGCGAAATTCTACGTACGGGATAACCCACCGGCGATTGATTTCGCGGTGATTGGCGAGCCGACGTCGAATGCCACCTTCTCTGCCCATAAAGGCAGCCTGCGTCCTCGCGTACGGGTAAAAGGCGTCACCGCGCACTCCGGCACGCCGGAGCTGGGGGTTAACGCGATTTACCAGTCCGCGCGTCTGCTGGGACTGATCGAAGAGGCCCACCACCAGCAGGTACGCTGCCGCTGCCACGATCTGGTGGGCAATGCCAGCCTGACCGTGACCCGCATCCACGGCGGCCACGCGGACAACGTGGTACCGGACAGCTGTGAACTGCTGCTCGACCGCCGCATGGTGCCGGGCGAAGACGAAGAGGTGGTTAAAGCCGAACTGCAACAACTGCTCGACCATGCGCATGCTCACGCAGGTGTGGAAGCGGAAATCATCGCCTGGCAGCCCACCACCGGCGGCGCGACGCAAACCGACAGCAGCGAAGCCATTGTCGAGCAAAGCCTGGCCGCCTGCCGTCGTCACGGGCAGAGCGAACCCGGCCCGTTTGGTTTTCAGGGCGGCTGCGACCTGGTGCACTTCCGCTCGCTGGGCGCGAAAGGCGTGGTGATTGGTCCCGGCTCGCTGGCGGTGGCGCACAAGCCGGACGAGTTTGTCCCCATCGATGAGTTTCTCGCTGCGGCGCATATCTACATTGATATCGCCCTCGCTATGCTGCCAGTGGAGTCCGCGTCGTGAAAGCGCAACTTTTTCGCGGCGACCTGCACTACGCCGGGGTGACGCTGCATACCGCCGCGTCTGGCGCGGTGACGGCGCTCGACACCCTCTGGCTGCGCCTGGAGGACCATGGCGTAACGGGGATCGGTGAAGTGCGGCTCAACATTCGCTACCTGCACGGCTACAGCGAAGAGCAGGTGCTGAACAACCTGCTGGTAATGCTCAATAGCTGGGACTGGAGCCAGGAACCTGCCGCGCTGCTGGAGCGGGTGCATGCCCCTGACAGCACGCTGCTGGCCCCGTCGCGCATGGTGATCGATATGGCGTTGCACGATCTTCTGTCCCGTCAGGATGGGGTGAGTGTTGCCGCCTGGCTGGGAGCGCAAGATGGCCTACCCGCCTGGCACACCAATCAGACCCTGTTCTGGGGCAGCGAGACGCAGATGCTGGAGCAGGCGCAGCGCTATGTCGACAGAGGTTTCACCCAGTTGAAGTTACGTACGGGGGTGGCGGATTTCGCCACCGATCTCGCCCGCCTGCAAAAGCTGCGTCAGCGGTTTGGTCAGCAGATTTCGCTGGCGATTGACGTCAACGGCCAGTGGTCGCTGGAGCAGGCCCACGCGGCGTTCCCCCGTCTGCGCGAGCTGGAACTGAGCTACATCGAGCAGCCACTAAGCCCGGCGAACGAAAGCCAACTGGCACAACTGTACGACTACGGCATCCCGGTCATGCTCGACGAAAGCCTCAATAGCGAGGCCGCCATTTCCCGGCTGATCGCCGCCAACGGCGCGCTGTGGGGGCATCTCAAGCTGGTGAAACTGGGGGGGCTTGCCCCCACGCTTGCCGCCGCCTGCCGCCTGCAACTCGCCGACGTGCCGTTCATGATTGGTCAGATGAATGAAGGCCATGCCGCCACCGCCGCCGCGCTCCAGCTATGCCGTGTGGTGAAACCGGCGTTTGCCGAACTGTATGGCGCCGATGGATTAACTGACGATCCGGTCAGCGGGCTGGAATACCGCAATGGCCTGGTCGCCGTCAACGACTCTCCCGGTCTGGGCGTGCAGTTCAATGCCGCGCAGGCCACCTTACTCCAGGAGTTTAGTGATGCAAGATGTTAACAATGTGATTCAGGGCAGTGAGTCCGCCTTTAGCGCCGACGAATATGCACAACGCATTCGACGTACCCGCGAACGCTTAAGCAGCGCGGGCGTGGACGTCATGATTGTTACCGGGCCGGAAAACATCTTCTGGCTTACCGGTCAGCAAACACCGGGCTATTACACCTTTCAGGCGCTGTTGCTGCCCGTAGAAGGGGATCCGGTGTTTGTGATTCGCCAGCTCGAGTATTTTAACTTTATCGCCAACACCTTTATTTCTGACGCCGCCATCTACCAGGATGGCGACAACCCGGTGGATTTCCTGGTGGGCATGCTGCAACAGCGCGGGTGGCTCAACAAACGCATCGGGCTGGACAAACGCGGCTGGTTCCTGCCGATTGCCGTGTATGAAGCCTTGCAGTCAAAACTCGGCGCGATTGCCGATACCGCAGGTGTTATCGAACCACTGCGCGCGGTGAAATCGGCCGCTGAGGTGGAAAAAATCGCCACCGCGGCACGCTATGTGGATGCGGGTATGCGCGCCGGGATGGCGGCGATTCGCAGCGGCGCGGACGAAAACGCGCTGGTTTCCGCGATGATGGGGGCCGCCATTGCTGCGGGTTCTGAGTATGTCGGCATGGAGCCGCTGGTTTCTACCGGTCCGCGTAGCGGTGTGCCACACGGTACCTGGCGTCGTCGGGTGATGCAGGATAACGATCCGGTATTTCTGGAGATGTCCGCCGCCCATGACCGCTACCACGCGGCCATGATGCGCTCCGCCTGGCTGGGCCGCCCGCCCGCTATCGCCATCGAAATGGAAAAAGTGTGTCAGGAAGCCCTGCAGGCCTCTCTCGACGCCATTCGCCCGGGTGCCACCTGCGAAGCGCCACATCTGGCCTGCCAGAAGGTGATCGAACGCGCCGGGTTCACGGAAAACTTCAAAAAACGCACCGGCTACTCCATCGGTGTTGCCTTTGCACCGGACTGGGGCGAAGGCGGCATTCTCAGCCTGTACAGCGGCGTCACCACTGAGCTGCAACCAGGCATGACCTTCCACATCCCACCCGCCCTGCGTATCTACGGCCAATTTACCGTCGGCGTCAGTGAAACCGTGGTAGTGACTGAAACCGGATATCGCCAGCTGGGTTCCCTGGCTCGCCCATTAACACTGCTGTAAGGAATTAAAGATGAAAGATATCAATGAGTGCCGTGAACGCCTGCGTGGCATTTTCAACATCACCGTGACCCCGTTCACCGCCAGCGGTGCAATCGACTTCCCGGCCCTGCGTGAAAACATCGAACGCGTGATTGGCCTGGGTTATGACGGCCTGCTGATTGGCGGCACCTACGGTGAATTCCCGGTGATGACCGTCGAAGAACGCCGCGAGCTGTTTCATGAAGTGATAGCCTGCGTGGATGACCGCGTAGCGGTGATGCTGTGCAGCGCCAGCTCCGACCCGCGCGATGCCCGCGATCTGACCATTCTGGCAAGCGAGCTGGGTGGCCTGCCGATGGTGACCGCGCCGTTCGTCAGCGAAATCACTGACGAGCAAATCGTCAGCTACTTCAAAGAGATGGCTCCGTTATCCAAAACCGGCATCTTGGTGTACAACGCGCCGGGCATCGGTATAACCCTCTCCCCGGCGCTGCTGGAACAGCTGGCAGAGATCCCGAACGTGGTCGGCATCAAACAGGGCGATCTCAACCCAACCGCCATCGACCAGATTGCCAACCGCCTGCGCGGGCGTCTGCGCCTGTTCTGTGCTTCGGATCTGGCGTTCCTCGGGCCGATGATGGCCGGGTTTGACGGCATCAGCACCACCAACAGCGGCGCACTGCCGGAGCTTATCATCAACACCTTCCGCGCCGTGGAACAGGGCGATGCCTCCACTGCCCGCGATTTGCATCAGCTGTGGTACGACTACCGGGCGCTAGCGCGTAAACACGGGCAGCCGCAGCTGGTGAAAGCGGCGATGGCGCTGCGTGGCTTTAACGGCGGCACCGTACGCGCACCGTTAAAACCGATCAGCGACGCGGCGCTGGCAGAGCTGACCCGCGTCATGCAGGCGCTTGCCAGCGACCGTCGCAGCGGCGTTACGCTTGCGCCTTAAGCGCCGCCTGTAAAAACGCGACAAACAGCGGATGGGGCGCATCCGGGCGGGACATCAGTTCCGGATGCCCCTGAACCCCGTGCCAGAACGGCAGGCCCGGTTGGGAAATGGCTTCCACGATACCGTCGGTTTGCGCACTCACCCTGACCCCGCTGGGATACAGCTCTGGCAGAAGGTCGTTGTTAAAGCAGTAGCGATGGTTGTAGTGCATTTCGCGGATATCGCCGGGGATAAGCCCGGAGGTAAAGGGGAATACGCCGCAGCGATGACGGCCATCGGCAAAGGGAACAAAGCTGTGCAGGGCCGCATCCAGAGCGACTTCTGCCGGAATCGCCGGTTCGAAACCCGGACTCCGGCGCACGGCGGCGGTCATCATGCTCTGCATGCCCAGGCACAGTCCAAGCGTAGACTGCCCGGTGGCGAGCGTATCTTCCGCCACGCGGATTTGTCCGCTGACGGCCGCCATCGAGGAACCGCCCGGCAGCACCACGCCCTGGAAAACGTGAACTTCATGTAATCCGGCGGACAGGCTAACCGGTGCCAGGAAATGGACATCCAGGTTCAGCCCCAGCGACGTGGCGGCATCACCCAGTGAGCCGAGCGTGGCGGGATAGACCAGACGATGGTCCGCCTCGCGGCCAATCAGCGCGATGCGCAGGGACGCTCCGGTAGCCGCTGGCGCTTTGGCATCCCAGCGGCCATAGCGGTCGGCGGTAAGGTTCAGCAGGGTGTTCTGCCCGTCGCTGAGCGTCAGACGGTGTTGGCTGTCGTCGCTGTAAAGCCGTTGGCCGGGCAGGTCCGCGATAAGCGGTTCCTGTGAAGACGCCAGCACGATGACGGCGTCCGATTCAGGCAGGCTGGCGATATCGCGCACCTCTTCACGCAGCGTATCGCTGCGCCAGAGGCCGCTGGTGACGCAATACCCCGCACGAATCACGTGCTGGTGACTGTCGGGGACATCCCCGGCGAAGTCGGGGCGAAGGCTCCAGAGGGGCAACCCAAGACGATTGGCCCACAGGCTGGCGGTAATGCCATAGCGGGCGGGCACAGAGGTGTTATCGAGAATAAAGATCGGTGACACGGCGAGTTTCCTGCTGATGTTGGGTACCTAATTGTATTAATTGAATCATTAGATACAAAAGAGGATTTATGAATAACAGTCAAATCGCCCGTCGTATGCAATCCGTACGCCCTTCACCGACAGCGGCAATTTCTGACCAGGTACGGGCGCTGGAAACCGCAGGCAAGCAGGTGATCAACCTGGGCGAAGGGGAACTGGATTTTGCTACCCCGGCCCATATTAGCTATGCGGGCATTGAAGCTATCGTGCAGCATCAGACTAAGTATACAGCCGTTTCCGGCACCGCAGCGTTGAAGTCGGCCATTGCGGCAAAGCTTGCCCGCGACAACCAGTTGCATTACCGCCCGGAAGAGATTATCGCCGGGAGCGGCGCCAAACAGCTTATTTTCAATGCCTTTCTGGCAACCCTGGACGCCGGGCAGCAGGTGATTATTCCCGCGCCTTACTGGGTCTCCTACCCGGATATGGTGCGGCTGGCCGACGGCGAACCGGTGATTGTGCCTTGTGATGAGCAAAACGGCTGGAAGCTGACACCGGAACAACTGGCCGCCGCTCTCACCCCATCAACCCGCTGGTTGATCCTCAACTCGCCGGGCAACCCGACCGGGGCGATTTACAGTGAACAGGAGCTGCGCGCGCTGGCAGAAGTGCTGGCGGATTACCCGCAGGTGCTGGTAATGGCCGATGACATTTACGAGCCGCTGCGCTACGACAACACGCCGTTCACCACCTTTGCTCAGGTCGCGCCGCAGATGGTTTCGTGCACCCTGACGGTAAACGGTGTCTCGAAAAGCCACGCCATGACCGGCTGGCGTCTGGGCTATGCGGGCGGACCCCAGTGGCTGATTGCCGCCATGCAGATCCTGCAATCACAAAGCACCTCTAACCCGAGCAGCATTTCCCAGGCAGCGGCGGTCGCGGCCCTTAACCATTCGGCGGATTTCTTCGACGACTGGCTGCACACGCTAAATAAACGCCGCCAGCAAGTGCTGGGGATGATTGCCGCCACCGATGGCCTGAGCGCCAGCACCCCGCAGGGTGCGTTCTATGTGTTTGCCAACTGCCAGAAGCTTATTGGGCGAGTAACACCCACCGGTGAGACCATTGGCGACGACAGCGGGCTGGCAAACTGGCTGCTGGAACAAACACAGGTGGCCGTGTTACACGGTTCGGCGTTCGGGATGCCGGGATATTTGCGCATTGCCTATGCGGTAGACGATGGGCTGCTGACGCAAGCCTGCCAGCGTCTTTCGGCGGCTTGCGCCCTGTTGCGGTAAAAAAGACCGCCAGGCGGCCTGGCCGTCTGGCGTTATGGTAAGCGCCCTGCTCTGACGTTAATCGGCCACGTGAAGGTACGCGTCCGGGCCGGGTCGCCCCAGAGGTCGCACACATCGTCGTAAAAACGCACCAGCAGGCCTTCCTGCCCGGCGTCACGCGCGCGTTTCACCGCCGACCAGGTGGAGAGATAGCCCATCAATGCCCCGAGATCCCACTGCAGGCGAATCTCCATCTCCGGTACGGGAATTTCCGCAAACGGAAAGGGGATGCCCGCATAACCGGTGTCCACCAGTTGCCTTTCCGGTGGCCAGTAGACGCCGATTTCGTCGTAATAGAACTGGCGAAAACGCGCCCGGATAACCTCGTCAGGGTTGAGCACGCCATAGCTGATAAGCGCGATAACGCCGTTGGGCGCCGCTACCCGCTGTACTTCACCGTAAAAGGCCGGTAAATCAAACCAGTGCGCCGCCTGGGCGACGGTAATCAGGTTAATATCGTGCAGCGTCTGCGGAAGCTGTTCCGCTGGTCCCACCCGATACTCAATGCGGACATGGGGTTCGGCGTTGTCGATTTGCGTCTGGCTGGGGTCAATCCCCGTTACCTTCGCAAAAGCCGAAGCCAGTAGCCCGGTCAACTGGCCCGTACCGCAGCCAACATCCAGCGCACGGTGATGCACGGGCGTTACCGAGAGCAGAAAGTCGAGCAAGGCCGCAGGGTATTGCGGGCGATAGCGAGCGTAATCTGCGCCGCCGCTTTCAAACCAGTTCAGCATGGGGTGTCCTCTGCATCAGGGGGGGTGTTTTTGGCCTGCCGGATACGCTCATCAAACCCCTGACGCTCCAGAGCGCGGGCAGTCTCCTGCAGGATGGTCAGAAGGGGATAACCTGTCTCTTTTTCCAGCCCCTCAATCGCCGCAAACAGGGTCTGCCAGTGCGGCTGCGCTTCGGCAACCAGCGCCTCCCCTTTTGCCGTCAGATGCAGGCTGCTCTTGCGCCCATCCTCCAGCGTCGCTTTGGTCAAAATGCCCTCTTTTTCCATCATCGAGACGGACTGGCTAATTGCCCCCTGGGTCAGCCAGGTCTGGGCGGTGATATCGGTGACGGTACGGGCACCCGCCGCCATCGCCCGCAAAACCGGGGTGTAGCGGGGCCGATACGCGATATTCCTCTCGCGCCAAGTTTTTTCAGAGCCGTGGTCGACAAGGTCTGAAATGTAGCGAAGCAATTCGCCCAGGCCAGGCGTTTTTTCCATATGCGTTTCCTCTGGTTGAGAAAATACATTAGTGCTAATGTATTTTCCTGACAAGGGGTAAGCGGAGGATGTATTGATAAAGCGAATAATTTAAGAGGAAGCCCTGTGCGCTATTGCGCGGATAACGCCGCCAGTATCCGGCGGCGTGTGGGCTAAATGAAGGTATCGAAAGGCGTTAGCGGGAAGATTATCAGTGACCCGGAGAAGACATCATCTGCCATGCAACAAACAACACAATGCCGACGATGACCAACAGGATGATTTTGCCAAATATACCTGTGACACTGGAAGCCAACTCCGTTACTTTGCGGCTCGTTTTTTCCGGGACATCAAAACCGCACTGTAGCTCTTTCACGGTGGTTTCACTAAGCGGCGGCGGGCTCATGCCGAAGGGGAAAACCTGAACAAAGCGCGTTCCCTCTGCATTAAAGGTATCAGGAACGCTATTCACGGTGTCGCCAGTGCGCGGATCGTGAAAATTGAAGGTCGCCCCGGCAGGAACTTCCGTCTTACCTAAGACAGGGTCGAAGACGATCAGCCCGGTATCGGTGTTATTAATAAATTTAGCGGAAGTACTAACCTTATAGTACTTATTACCTTTATAGAGCACCGAATTACCCTGGTTAACGCCTTGACCAACAATATCTTTTTGGGCGTGATAGGAGACCTCAGTCTCAACCCGGCAATCCCTTATTTTTAACAGCGGCAGCGCCCACAGATATCCCTGGGAAATGCGCGCCTGGCACAGCGTTTTATAAGTGGAAATATCACCAGACTGATATAACGCATGCAGCTCCAGCAAGGTTGCCAGAATAAAGAATTGCTCTCCCGCAGGCTTAACGTCGTCGCACCCTTTATTAATCAGCTCACCAGCCAGCGCAATCAGCGCATTAAGGGCGGCAACATGCTGCATCGCCTCTTCACTGCTCAGCGAATGACTATTAAAAAGTTGAAGCTTTTCAGGAAGTTTAATCGTTGCTTTGCGCTGCATCCGTAAGAGGCGAAGGCCTGCCGCCTGTAATCCGCCATCCAGCGCTTGCAGATAATGATATTTAGCGCGTTCATAGTCGGGTTGTGTACCCTCGCCGACATTAAAACAGTAAGCAATATTATAATGCGCTTTGGGATCATTCGTTTTATTGGCAATATTTGTCCATTCTGTCAATGCAGTATAAAAATCATCCGGGAGCTTATTGCCAATAAAATACAGGAGACCTTCTTTGATTAATCCGTCTATTTTTTCTTTCATGATTACCCCAAAGCTAAACGTCAAACGTATGTGCGTTTATTGCAGCGTGATGGAATGCTATCTCGCTTCGCGCAACAATAACAAATAAAAAAGGAAATGATAACTTGCGGATCCTGGTAGGCATTGAAGAAAAGCATGGCCACCCCTTGCGGGCTGGACATGCTTTACGGGCATAGCTTACGGTCAGAGCTTGAAGCTGCCGACGACGTTTTCGAGCTGTACGGTTTGTTCTTCCATGGACTCCGCGGCCGCCGCCACCTCTTCGACCAGCGCCGCATTCTGCTGCGTGGCGCTGTCGAGCTGGTTAATGGCGATGTTGATCTGGGCAATCCCGCGACTTTGTTCATCGCTGGAAGAGCTGATTTCTGAAATCAGCACGCCCACGCCTTCCACTTTCTCCATCAGTCCGTCCATCGTCGTCCCCGCCTGACGGACCAGCCCGCTACCCTGTTCAATGCTGCTCACCGACTCTTCAATCAGTTTCTTGATCTCCTGAGCCGAACGGGCGCTGCGCTGTGCCAGGGAGCGAACTTCACCGGCTACCACGGCAAAACCACGCCCGTGTTCACCGGCCCTCGCCGCTTCCACCGCGGCGTTAAGCGCGAGGATATTGGTCTGGAAGGCGATGCCGTCAATCACACTGATGATTTCCACCACTTTCGAGGAGGAGGCATTGATGTTGTTCATCGTCGAGACCACTTTGTTTACCACATTGGCCCCCTGTTTCGCCGCCGTCGAGGCCTCGCCTGCCAGCTTGTTCGCCTGCAGCGCGTTCTCGGCGTTCAGGCGCACGGTGCTGGTCAGCTCTTCCATCGATGCCGCCGTTTCCACAATCGAGGACGACTGCTCTTCGGTACGCGATGAGAGATTGAGGTTGCCGCTGGCAATCTGACGGGAAGCCGACGAAATCGCCATTGAGCTATTCCCCACCTGCTGCATCAGCTCATTGAGGAAGGAAATAAACTTATTGAAGTTATTAATAATGGCGTTGAATTCCGGACTCTTGCTCTGTTCAAGACGCTGAGTTAAATCCGCACCGCCGCTGGAGAGGGCTTCAATATTACGATTGAGTAGCGTCACATTATGGAAAATATTGCGCACAATAATCATCATAATAAAGACGATGAGAATCCCAATAATAGCCTGAACAATGGTCAGCTTGGTCATAATAGCGTCAGACATGCTCACCAGCTGGCTGCTCGGAATATCCACCGCCATGTACCACGGGCTGCCGCTGATCGGCAGAACGAACAGGGAATGCGCCCCGTCGTCACCATCATAACTGCCGCGCACTTCCGTGGTCTTACTCTGACCTAACAGGCTGACTAACGGCGCCGCCGCCGGGATGCCCAGATCGCGAACGTTCGACAGCGCCGGTTTATCCTGAACGGAAGAGCCGTTACCGACGATTTTGCCGTCTGCTTCTATAATCAACACGCTACCGTTGACCGCTTTGCCCATATCGACAGCCAGTTGGTTAAAGAAGCCCAGCGTAACGTCGATGGTCGCCACGCCCCAGGCTTTGCCGTCTTTCCAGATCGCCATCGCACAGTTGGTACGCGGCTGCGGGCTGGCCGCATCCTGGTAGGCTTTTGCCCACGCGCATTCGCCTTTCGGCGCATTCATGCCGTCTTTATACCAGGGTTGTTCCCAGTATTTTGCCGATTCCGGCTGGTTCCAGACGGTGTTGACCTGTAGCGTGCCGCCAGAATTACGGGCATAAAAGGTACTGAATTTGTCCCGTGCCGGGTCACGCTGGCCCGGCAGAGGCCAAATCCCGCCGCCAAATACGTTTAGATCGCCATATTGGTTAACCAGACTCGGCAATAATTCGTCGATTTGCTCACTTTGCAGTCCGACAACCAGTTCAGTAATGGAGCGTTGCTGCGCCTTAACGCGGTTCATCTGCTCTTTTATCGCATTACTTTGTAATTCAACCGTTGCCTGAATATTTTTGGTTTCGGTTGCAATAATCTGTGGAGAAACGAATTGCCTGATAACAATATACGTAACTATCAACAAGATAACGAAAAAACTTATAAGCAACAGGCCAATCCGGCCCTGTGTATTTTTCCATGTCATAATGGCAGCACTCGGTCTGGTTGAATTAGGGGTTATAACGACATTTATTTGAAATTCTTTAATCTAAATCGTGCTACGCGAATTCAGATAATAAGTGCAACGCTCGGACATGATTGTGGAGAGTGTAGGAGGAAGGGTTAACTACCGATAAGT
>NZ_CBFFRL010000040.1:0-30594 GCF_965644215.1 Phytobacter sp. V69 | reverse complement strand
GAGCGGGCATCGTGAAAAGTCTATGTCAAAGAAAGGGTTATGTTCTCATAATTGACGATTAAATCGCACCTTCCTTAACTGTGTCAGCGGATCCTTGCCGTTTTCCAATTTCACCAGCGCATCAAACATTGAGGCGAGCAGGAGGTGGATCTGCCCGGTAAGCTGGCGAATGGTTTGCAGCAATCCCATTCGTGACCCCATTTCTGGCGCCTGCTCGCTGGCCAGAGCCTGAGTAATATGGTCATCCGCCTGTTTTATCAGCGCATCCATATTTGCCAGCATTTCCGCGTTACCAAGCAGGTGTTTCCCTTTGTGGGAGAACCACATCCCAAACTCTGACTTCGACAAAAAGATTAAGTCTGCCGCGGGCAGGCCCGTAGCAATGTTGTAGATAAACTGATTTTCCCAGCTCGTCAGCGAGCTGATTTGCCGCTCGCGCTCAACGTTCACATCATCGTAAATCGACAGCAGGCGGTACTGTTCCTGTGCATGCATTGAGTTTTGGTAGGTCGGCGAGTAAGAGACGGTCATCGCTTCAATGGCGGTATCCATCGCCAGACTGCTAAAGCAGATGATATCGCTGAGCAGATGTGCCGGAATCACCTCTTTCACTTTCAGCAGACGATAAAGCTCATCTTTGAGTTTGCGCGCGCCGCGAGCCACCAGGTCAATCGGCAGACCAATCCGTGCGTGCACAATACCAATCTCTCTTTGCTTTTCGAGAAGCAGCGAAAGGTCTTCATGGGCGCTGCCCAGAACGCTACGCAGCCAGTGAAACATACTGTGGCTCAACCGGGTACTGACCTGCTCGGTATTAAGGAAAAGCGCACTTTCTTTATGCAGCAGCATGTAGTCATAAAAAACATTAACCAGATGGCGAATTTCCTGATCCGTTAACGAAGCCAGAATGTCGTGAACTTTGGGCGACGTCTGACGCAATAACGCCTGCCATTCCTTAAGAAGCAACGCATTTTTGCCCAGTTCAACCTGTTCCATGTCTTCGCCAACCATTAATTTCGCTGATGTTTAGCGATGATACTACGGGGAGTAACCGGGTTAAGGTCAAGTTAAACGGAATAATTCTTAATTCCGTTGACGCTTCTTGTTGTTATCTCTACCTTTTTTTGTACGCTTTTCGGAGTGATTCCACAGCGAGAATGGCGGTATTAAAACCCGGTAATCCCGTGCTTGCCCAACTCGGCCACCAGCGTCTGAATCACCGGTTCTTGTATAAACGCCATGATTTTGCGCGCTTTCTCTGCACCGATACCCGGCAGGCGCTGCCACTCCAGCCCACTTCGATTCTGCATCTGCTGCCAGTGGTTATCCCCGGCGGCCTGAATTGCCGATTTGGTTAACGGCAGTCCAAGGGCATACACCCAGCGTACAAAGGGGCGATTTCGGGCCAGATCGAAGCGATGCCAGAGCTGTAGCCCCCGGGCAGGCGTTATCCCGGCGGTTTCCTGTAGCTGCGTTTTGCTCAACGCCAGCCAGGAAAAGAGATGTTCAAACCGATGTGCCTGATGCAACACTCGCCAGCCCGCCTCTCCCAAGCCATCAATATCCAGCGCCTGTTTCGAGCTCAGCCATGTCAGCCGGGCCAGAAATTGCTCCTGACACTCTGGCGAAGCATAAAAACAGGTGAGCGGCGTGAAAACCGGTGCCGGAGGCTGCGGTTTATCGCGAACCAGTCCGCGCCAGACCACATTCTCAATGCGGGGGATCCCTTGCCCAGCCAGACTTACCAGCACCTGATCGCCCGGCGCAATATCCAGGGTCTGCCAGCGCCGCACGGAACCAATATTGACCCGCTGCACGCGCTTATCATCCAGCTGTATCGGCTCCAGCTGCGCCACCACGGCAATTTTCCCGGTGCGCCCGACGGTAAAGTGGATGTTTTTCACCTCGGCAACATGCTCAACCGGGGGATATTTCCATGCCGCAACCCAGTCTCCCTGCCCCGGAAGCCAGCGCTTCCCTTCCGGCTCCTGAGCGCTGCGCACCACCACTCCGTCCGTCACAAAGGGCAAGGCGGTGGTGAACCAGCGTTCACGCAGGGCGTCCACCTCGCTGACATTGCTGACGGGCACACTGTAGCGTTCCGCCCAGTCAAAACCGGTCTGCGTCAGCAATGGCAGCCGTTGGGTTAATGTTTGTGGCCCGTCCGGCCAGCTCCAGACAAAGACGGCAATGTCGTTTAACACCTCCGTTCCACCTCGCCGCATCATGGCTCCCGCTACTTTGGCCCGGGCATTCATACCGCCCATCTGCTTCTGGATGTGGCCGTCCTGGCGCAGAAAAAGCTCGCCCTGTAAGACACTGTTTGCCAGCACCCCCGTGACACGTTGCGGCAGAGCGGAAATACGACGGGCATTCTGCGTCCAGTCTTCCCCCACCAGGCCATTGCCCCGGCTGATAACTCGCTCCAGCTTGCCCTGACGATAAACCAGAGTCACCGCCACCCCATCCACCTTCGGCTGTGCCCATAGCGCTGTTTTACCCGCCATCCATTTCTGCAACGCCGCTTTATTAAGCAGTTTATCGACCCCCGTATGGGCAACCGGGTGCCTTAGCGTACCGCCCGCTGTAGCTGGCGCATCATGGACAATCTCTTGTCCAAAGCAGCGCCGCCAGTTCGCCAGTTGGGTATTAAGGTTGTCGTAAACGTCGTCACTTACCGCGCTGGCACCTTGCAGCCAGTAGTCCTCATTCCACTGCGCAATCTGTTTTTCCAGCTGTGCAATTTCTTGATCTGCTCGTGCAGGCGTCCAGACCGGGCAGGCAGCGTAGCTGCACACGTTCCATGCCATCGCGCCGATCATCATAAATGCTTTTATCCACATATCACCGTCTCCCTGGCTGAGTGCTGCGGGTATATCGCGACGGGAATCTGTTTTCGAGGCAGTAAAACGGCGTTTGCGATGCGGGTTCCGGGGTTTTTCACCTTTTGCAGAAAAATGATGGCAAATCAGGGAAAAGGCGCGCAAAACGCCATTATCCACAGTAAAAAGTGTGACGAGGGCTACGTCACGTTGCGCCGTTGTGTATAATAGGCACGTATGTAAGTTTCCTTTCGCAATTCACATACAAAAGACTCTCATGGCTCAAGGCACGCTTTATATTGTTTCCGCCCCCAGTGGCGCGGGTAAATCAAGCCTCATCCAGGCTTTATTAAAAACCCAACCGTTGTATGACATCCAGGTTTCTGTTTCACACACCACGCGCGCGCCGCGTCCGGGTGAGGTGCACGGTGAACACTATTTCTTCGTTAATCATGCTGAATTTAAAGACATGATTAGTGATGACGCCTTTCTTGAGCACGCCGAGGTATTTGGCAATTATTACGGCACATCACGCGCCACGATTGAGCAAGTGCTTAAAACCGGCGTAGATGTATTCCTGGATATCGACTGGCAGGGCGCGCAGCAAATCCGCATGAGAATGCCGCAGGCGCGCAGTATCTTTATTCTGCCACCGTCGAAAATCGAGTTAGACAGACGTCTGCGCGGTCGCGGTCAGGACAGCGAAGACGTTATCGCAAAGCGCATGGCGCAAGCAGTTGCGGAAATGAGCCATTACGCAGAGTATGATTACCTTATTGTGAATGATGATTTCGACACCGCCCTGGGCGATTTGAAAACCATCATTCGCGCCGAACGTCTGCGTATGGGCCGCCAGATGCAGCGACATGACGCTTTAATCACCAAACTGTTGGCAGACTGAACCCACATTCAGTATCATGCCCAGTCATTTCTTCATCTGTGGAGCATTTTAAATATGGCACGCGTAACTGTTCAGGACGCTGTAGAGAAAATTGGTAACCGTTTTGACCTGGTACTGGTCGCCGCGCGTCGCGCTCGTCAGATGCAGGTAGGCGGAAAGGATCCGCTGGTACCGGAAGAAAACGATAAAACCACCGTTATCGCGCTGCGCGAAATCGAAGAAGGTCTGATCAACAACCAGATCCTCGACGTACGTGAGCGCCAGGAACAGCAAGAGCAGGAAGCCGCTGAATTACAAGCCGTTACCGCTATTGCTGAAGGTCGTCGTTAATCATTAAGCGGGTCGCCCTTGTATCTGTTTGAAAGTCTGAATCAACTGATTCAAAACTACCTGCCGGAAGACCAGATCAAGCGTCTTCGGCAGGCGTATCTCGTTGCACGTGACGCTCACGAGGGTCAGACACGTTCAAGCGGTGAACCCTATATCACGCACCCTGTCGCCGTAGCCTGTATTCTGGCCGAGATGAAACTCGACCATGAAACGCTGATGGCCGCGCTGCTGCATGACGTGATTGAAGATACCCCCGCCACCTACCAGGACATGGAACAGCTGTTTGGTAAAAGCGTTGCCGAACTGGTAGAAGGGGTATCGAAACTTGATAAGCTCAAGTTCCGCGATAAGAAAGAGGCGCAGGCCGAAAACTTTCGCAAGATGATTATGGCGATGGTGCAGGATATCCGCGTCATTCTCATCAAACTCGCAGACCGTACCCACAACATGCGCACGCTGGGCTCTCTTCGCCCGGACAAACGTCGCCGCATCGCCCGTGAAACCCTCGAAATTTACAGCCCGCTGGCGCACCGTTTAGGTATCCATCACATCAAAACCGAGCTCGAAGAGCTGGGCTTTGAAGCGTTATACCCGAACCGTTATCGCGTCATTAAAGAGGTGGTGAAAGCCGCGCGCGGTAACCGTAAAGAGATGATTCAGAAGATCCTTTCTGAAATCGAAGGGCGTTTGCAGGAAGCGGGAATTCCGTGTCGCGTAAGCGGTCGCGAAAAACACCTGTACTCCATCTACTGCAAGATGGTGCTTAAAGAGCAGCGTTTTCACTCGATTATGGATATCTACGCCTTCCGCGTTATCGTCCATGATTCTGACACCTGCTATCGCGTGCTGGGCCAGATGCACAGCCTCTACAAACCGCGTCCGGGTCGCGTCAAAGACTACATTGCCATTCCAAAAGCGAACGGCTATCAGTCTCTGCACACCTCGATGATCGGTCCCCACGGCGTCCCGGTTGAAGTGCAAATTCGCACCGAAGATATGGACCAGATGGCGGAAATGGGGGTTGCGGCGCACTGGGCTTATAAAGAGCACGGCGGCGAAAGCAGCACCACTGCGCAAATCCGCGCCCAGCGTTGGATGCAGAGCCTGCTCGAACTGCAACAGAGCGCAGGCAGCTCGTTTGAATTTATTGAGAGCGTTAAATCTGATCTTTTCCCGGATGAGATTTATGTTTTCACCCCGGAAGGCCGCATCGTGGAACTGCCGGCAGGTGCGACTCCGGTCGACTTCGCCTATGCGGTGCATACCGATATCGGTCACGCCTGCGTGGGCGCACGTGTCGACAGGCAGCCGTATCCCCTGTCGCAGTCGCTGACCAGCGGGCAAACCGTGGAAATCATTACCGCACCGGGCGCACGTCCGAATGCGGCATGGCTCAACTTTGTCGTGAGCTCGAAAGCCCGCGCCAAAATTCGCCAGTTGCTGAAAAACCTCAAGCGTGACGACTCGGTGAGCCTCGGCCGCCGCCTGCTCAACCACGCATTGGGTGGCAGCCGTAAACTGGCGGAAATCCCGCAAGAACATATTCAGCGCGAGCTGGACCGCATGAAGCTCGCCACGCTTGACGATCTGCTGGCAGAAATCGGCCTCGGCAACGCCATGAGCGTGGTGGTGGCGAAGAACCTGCAGCAGGGAGAAGCGACGGCGACAACGCAAGGCACCAGCACCTCCACCAACTCCAGCGGCGGCCATTTGCCGATCAAAGGTGCGGACGGCGTGTTGATTACCTTCGCGAAATGCTGTCGTCCGATTCCCGGCGACCCGATTGTGGCGCACGTCAGCCCCGGTAAAGGGCTGGTTATCCACCATGAATCCTGCCGTAACATCCGTGGCTACCAGAAAGAGCCTGAGAAGTTTATGGCAGTTGAGTGGGACAAGGACACCGCGCAGGAATTTATCACCGAAATCAAGGTGGATATGTTCAACCATCAGGGCGCGCTGGCGAATCTGACCGCGGCAATCAACACCGCTTCTTCCAACATTCAGAGCCTGAACACGGAAGAGAAAGACGGTCGCGTTTACAGCGCCTTCATCCGTCTGACGTCGCGCGATCGCGTCCATCTGGCGAACATCATGCGCAAAATCCGCGTCATGCCGGATGTGATTAAAGTCACCCGTAACCGCAACTAGTGTTTACACAAAAGCATTCGAATTGCGTTAAGGCGGGAATCCCCGGGAGCGTACAGAAGTACCTGACTGGGGTGATAGAGTGCAGCTAACGCCGAGGCAATTTGAAGGATGAAGTGTATATGAATGCACAACGTTATGCGCGAATCCGCGAGATGCTGGCCAGGCGTCAACCGGACCTGACCGTATGCATGGAGCAGGTCCACAAACCTCATAACGTTTCTGCCATTATCCGCACTGCAGATGCCGTCGGCGTACATGAAGTTCACGCCGTCTGGCCGAGCCGGCGCATGCATACCATGCTGTCATCCGCAGCGGGCAGCAACAGTTGGGTGGAAGTGAAAACGCACCCAACCATCGGCGACGCCGTTTCCCGGCTGAAAGCCGCGGGAATGCAGATACTGGCGACACACCTCTCAGACAAAGCCGTTGATTTCCGCGAGATCGACTACACCCGTCCCACCTGTATTTTGATGGGACAGGAGAAATCCGGGATCACCCAGGAAGCATTAGATCTTGCGGATCAGGACATCATCATCCCGATGATCGGCATGGTGCAGTCACTGAACGTCTCCGTCGCCTCCGCGCTGATTCTCTACGAAGCCCAGCGCCAGCGGCAAAACGCCGGCATGTACCTGCGCGAAAACAGCATGTTGCCGGACGAAGAGCAGCAGCGTCGGCTGTTTGAAGGCGGCTATCCGGTGCTGGCGCGCGTCGCCAAACGCAAAGGTCTGCCCTATCCCCGTGTCAACGAGCGTGGCGAAGTGGATGCCGACGACGCCTGGTGGGCCACCATGCAGGCAGCGAGATAACGCCTATGCAAGGTCGCCTGTTGGATGCCGTCCCGCTCAACACCCTTACCGGCGTCGGTGCGGCGCAGGCCAGTAAACTGGCAAAAATCGGCCTGCATACGATTCAGGATTTACTGCTTCACCTGCCTCTGCGCTATGAAGATCGCACCCAACTCTACCCCATTGCCGACCTGCTGCCGGGCATTTACGCCACGGTGGAAGGCGAAGTGCTGAACTGCAACATCACCTTTGGCGGACGTCGCATGATGACCTGCCAGATAAGCGACGGTTCCGGCATCCTGACCATGCGCTTTTTCAACTTTAACGCGGCGATGAAAAACAGCCTTGCGACCGGGCATCGCGTGCTGGCCTACGGTGAAGCAAAGCGCGGGAAGTACGGCGCAGAGATGATCCACCCGGAATACCGCGTGCAGGGCGACCTCAGCACGCCGGAATTGCAGGAAACCTTAACGCCGGTGTATCCGACGACCGAAGGGATAAAACAGGCGACGTTGCGCAAGCTCACCGACCAGGCCCTGGATCTGCTTGCCGCCTGCACCATTGCCGAACTGCTGCCCCCCGAGCTGGCACAGGGGCTGATGACGCTGCCGGAAGCCTTGCGCACCTTGCATCGCCCGCCGCCGTCGCTGCAGCTCGCCGATCTGGACACCGGGCAACACCCGGCACAGAGACGGTTAATTCTGGAAGAGTTACTGGCGCACAACCTCAGCATGCTAGCGTTGCGCGCCGGGGCACAGCGTTATCACGCAAAGCCGCTGAATCCGAAAGATACGCTGAAAAACAAACTGTTAGCCTCACTGCCGTTCAAACCCACTGGCGCACAGGCGCGCGTGACAGCGGAAATTGAGCGCGATATGGCGCTCGATGTGCCGATGATGCGCCTTGTGCAGGGCGATGTGGGTTCGGGGAAAACGCTAGTTGCGGCGCTGGCCGCATTGCGGGCTATCGCGAACGGCAGCCAGGTGGCGCTGATGGCACCGACCGAACTGCTGGCTGAACAGCATGCCAACAACTTCCGCAGTTGGTTCGAACCGCTCGGCGTGGAAGTGGGCTGGCTGGCGGGTAAGCAAAAAGGTAAAGCACGTCAGGCGCAGCAAGAAGCCATTGCCAGCGGCCAGGTACAAATGATCGTCGGCACGCACGCCATCTTCCAGGAACAGGTCCAGTTTAACGGCCTCGCGCTGGTGATTATCGACGAACAGCACCGTTTCGGCGTGCATCAGCGTCTGGCACTGTGGGAGAAAGGCCAGCAGCAGGGCTTCCATCCTCATCAGCTGATCATGACCGCGACGCCGATTCCGCGCACCCTGGCGATGACCGCCTATGCCGACCTCGACACCTCAGTTATCGACGAACTCCCGCCGGGCCGAACACCGGTGACTACCGTCGCCATTCCGGACACCCGACGCAGCGAGATTATCGATCGCGTACGCAGTGCCTGTACCGGCGAAGGCCGCCAGGCCTACTGGGTTTGTACGCTGATTGAAGAGTCCGACCTGCTGGAAGCCCAGGCGGCGGAAGCCACTTGGGAAGAGTTGAAGCTGGCGCTGCCGGAGCTGAATGTCGGTCTGGTTCACGGACGCATGAAGCCCGCGGAAAAACAGGCGGTGATGCAGGCTTTCAAACAGGGCGACATGCACCTTCTGGTCGCGACAACCGTGATTGAAGTGGGTGTGGACGTCCCCAACGCCAGCCTGATGATTATCGAAAACCCGGAGCGTCTGGGTCTTGCGCAACTCCACCAGCTACGCGGCCGCGTCGGACGTGGCGCGGTGGCCTCACACTGCGTACTGCTCTTCAAGTCGCCACTGTCGAAAACCGCGCAAAAACGCCTGCAGGTGCTGCGCGACAGTAACGACGGCTTTGTGATTGCGCAAAAAGACCTGGAGATCCGTGGCCCCGGCGAGCTGCTCGGCACCCGCCAGACCGGGACCGCCGAGTTCAAAGTGGCCGATTTGCTGCGCGACCAGGGCATGATCCCGGAAGTACAGCGCATCGCCCGCCATATTCACGAACGCTATCCCCAGCAGGCCGAAGCCCTTATCGAGCGCTGGATGCCGGAAACCGAACGCTATTCCAACGCCTGATCACTGCTTGTGATAGACGTTGTCAAAACTGACGTTCATTCCGCCACAATAGCCGCTATCACTGACGATTAAGTTGCCATTAACCAGCTGCGCCGTCCCGCTGCAGCTGTATTCCTCTTTCGGGTTTCCCCAGTGCAGGGCATTGCCTTGTGGCGCAATCGTCTCATCGAGATCGCCGGTGTGCACAACCTCATAGCCTGCCGAATTCTTACCGCCATACCATGTCGCCTGGCCGCTGAGTTTAATTTTCCCGTTGCCGACGGACTTAACCTCAATCACATTGTCACCTGCCTCGGCGTGCCATTTTCCGGTCCACTCGGCGAGCGTTGCGCTGTGCACCGGCTGCTTTTCTAACGCCGTCGTGGGCATCCAGCCAACAAACTCATGCTTTTTCCCCGAGTACCAGACGCAGCTCCAGCCCGGCACTTCCTGCGCCACCAGCACCGTATTGCCTGCCACCAGATAGGGTTTTGTTGCGCAGGCGTTGCCTTGCCCTGGGCATCCCTCATCGTCGCGGTAAAAATGCACTTTTGCGTCGCCGCCTGCTTTCACTGTTGCCTGATTAAAAACGCCCGGCCAGGAGGGGAAATAGCCATTACGACAGCTATGCAGATCGTATTCGTCAGCAAAACACCCGGCGGAGAAAAAGGTCAGTGCGAGCAGTATTTTTCCTTTCATATCAATCCCTAATTTTTAATTGTCATGCGCGATTGCCCGTAATTTTAGCATTGCGCAAATCCTGCGGAGCGTTAAATGCCCAGACCAACCAAAATCCGTAGGCCTTAGAACCCAATTTGCCGCACTCAACATTCTTTATAAAAGTACGTTTTATTGTTTAGCAACCGTTTGCTTTTACCAAACAGTCCGCTAGAATCTCCGCTTTTCCATCAGGGGATTGTTTGCGATGTCTGTCAACACCATCGAGTCCGAAAATGCGCAAACGGTTGCGCACACCCAACCCAGTGAACTGATCTACCGCCTTGAAGACCGCCCGCCGCTGGCGCAAACCATTTTTGCCGCGCTGCAGCACCTGCTGGCGATGTTTGTTGGCGTTATCACGCCAGGCCTGCTGATTTGTCAGGCGCTGGGTTTACCGGCTCAGGATACGCAGCACATCATCAGCATGTCGCTGTTCGCGTCCGGCGTCGCATCCATTATCCAGATTAAAGCCTGGGGTCCGGTTGGTTCCGGCCTGCTGTCTATTCAGGGCACCAGCTTCAACTTCGTTGCGCCGCTGATCATGGGCGGTACCGCACTGAAAACCGGCGGTGCCGATGTGCCAACGATGATGGCCGCACTGTTCGGTTCCCTGATGCTGGCAAGCTGCACCGAGATGGTTATCTCCCGCATTCTGCCGTTTGCCCGCCGCATCATCACCCCACTGGTCTCTGGCGTGGTGGTGATGATTATCGGCCTGTCGCTAATTCAGGTCGGCCTGACGTCCGTTGGCGGTGGCTTTGGCGCGATGGCGAACCACACCTTCGGCGCACCGAAAAACCTGCTGCTGGCAGGTATCGTTCTGGCCATCATCATCCTGCTGAACCGTCAGCGTAACCCGTACCTGCGTATCGCCTCCCTGGTGATTGCGATGGCTGTCGGTTACGTCGTTGCCATGATGATGGGCATGCTCCCGGCTTATAACGCGCCGAGCAGCAGCTTTATGATCCCAACGCCGCTGTATTACGGCCTGAGCATCGACTGGAACATGCTGCTGCCGCTGATGCTAGTGTTTATGATCACCTCGCTGGAAACCATCGGCGATATCACCGCAACGTCTGACGTCTCCGAGCAGCCGGTTTCCGGCCCGGTGTACATGAATCGCCTGAAAGGCGGCGTACTGGCAAACGGCCTGAACTCCTTTGTTTCTGCGGTGTTCAACACCTTCCCGAACTCCTGCTTCGGCCAGAACAACGGCGTGATTCAGCTGACGGGTGTTGCCAGCCGTTATATCGGCTTCTTCGTTGCCGTGATGCTGATGGTGATGGGCCTGTTCCCGGCCGTCGCAGCCTTCGTTCAGCAGTTGCCTGAGCCGGTACTCGGCGGCGCAACGCTGGTCATGTTCGGTACTATCGCCGCATCCGGTGTGCGTATCGTGTCCCGCGAGCCGCTGAACCGCCGCGCCATCATGATCATCGCCCTGTCGCTGGCCGTTGGCCTTGGGGTTTCCCAGCAGCCAATGATTCTGCAATTCGCCCCTGACTGGCTGAAAAACCTGCTCTCTTCCGGCATCGCCGCGGGTGGTATCACCGCTATCGTACTGAACCTGGTTTTCCCTGCCGATAAGCAGTAATCCCCCCAGAGGCAACGGAGCCGTTCCGTTGCCTCTGTAATGCTCTTTCATCATTCGAACCTTGAGCTATGCGCATAAATCGTGCATAACTCCTGTACGGGTTTACGAGGGTGGAAGATCATGAAATTTATTGGAAAGCTGCTAATTTTCGTCATTGTCGTCCTGCTGCTGGCGATAGTGGCCTGTTATTTCCTGCTGCAGACCCGCTGGGGTGCCATGCAGGTCAGTAACTGGGTAAACGAAAAGAGCCAGTATCACCTCACCGTTGAGGCCATTGATCACCAGTTTTCCTCCCCGTCCCACGTTCTGTTACGCAACGTCAATTTTGGCCGCAAAGGGCAGCCCGCCACACTGGTCGCCAAAGCGGTGGATATTGGCCTGAGCAGCCGCCAGATTACCGATCCGCTGCACACCGACACCATTTTGCTGCAGGACGGTACGCTGAATCTTTCTCCGGCTACCGCGCCGCTCCCCTTCCAGGCAGACCGCCTGCAACTGAGCAATATGGCCTTTAACAGCCCGGCGACCGGCTGGGATTTGAGTGCGCAACGCGTTACCGGCGGCGTAAGCCCCTGGCAGCCTGTCGAGGGCAACGTACTCGGTACTCAGGCGCAAATTCAGATGAGCGCAGGCTCGATGACCCTTAACGGCGTGCCGGCCAGCAACGTATTGATTCAGGGCAGCATCGATAAAGGGACCGTGACGTTAACCACCATTGGCGCGGATATGGCGCGCGGTTCGCTGACCGGGAATGCCCGGCGCGATGCGGATGGCGGCTGGGTGGTGGATAACCTGCGGCTGACCGATATTCGCCTGCAGAGCGATAAATCGCTGAAAGATTTCCTTGCCCCGCTCACCACCTTGCCGTCGCTGCAAATCGGGCGGCTGGATGTGACCGATGCGCGCCTGCAGGGGCCGGAGTGGGCGATTGCCGATCTGGACCTGACGCTGCGCAATCTGACGCTTACTAAAGGCGACTGGCACACGGATGACGGTCAGCTGTCGATGAACGCCAATGAGTTTATCTACGGTTCGCTGCACTTCTACGACCCGATTGTGAACGCCGAATTTACCCCGGCGGGCATTGCAATGCAGCAGTTCACTACCCGCTGGGAAAACGGGATGGTACGCACGTCCGGCTACTGGATGCGTAGCGGTAAAGCGCTGGTGCTGAACGACGCGGCCATCGTCGGGCTGGAATATACGCTGCCCGCCAACTGGAAACAGCTGTGGATGGATACTCTGCCAGACTGGCTGAACAGCGTGACGCTGACCAAGTTCAGCGCCAGCCGCAACCTGGTGATTGATATCGACCCGGCATTCCCGTGGCAGCTGACATCGCTGGATGGCTACGGCACCAACGTGCAGCTGGCGCGTGACCACAAATGGGGCGTGTGGAATGGCGATGTGAAGCTCAATGCCGCCGCCGCAACCTTTAACCGGGTGGATGTGCGCAGGCCGTCGCTGGGTTTAAGCGCCAACGGCAGTTCGGTGAATATTACCGAGTTGAGCGCTTTTACCGAGAAAGGGATGCTGGAAGCCACCGCCGTGGTTGGGCAGACGCCGGAGCGTACCACACGCGTGAGTCTGAACGGACGCGGTGTGCCCGTGAACGTGCTGGAGCAGTGGGGATGGCCAGCATTGCCCATTAGCGGCGACGGTAATTTGCAATTGAGCGCCACGGGCCGCATTCAGGCCGACGCGCCGTTAAAACCAACGGTTGATGGCGAGTTATCCGCCGTGAATGCCCAGCAACAGCAGGTGAAGCAGAGTATGCACGGCGGCGTGGTGTCAGGCGGTGAAGCTACCGCGCCAGCGCCGTAACCCATTTTCCCCGGTGGCGCGTCGGCACGATGCGTAGCCCGGATAAGGCGTTTACGCCGCATCCGGGAATCCGGCAACAGCGCAGCCAACAACCCTCACCCCGTCCTCTCCCTAAAAGGGAGAGGGAGAAAAACGCGCCGCATCCGGGAAAATCACGTCACATTCAAACGGTCATACTCATTGCATAACAGCCACTTCACGGGCACATCCTCGTCGATGGCCGGGAAACGCCCGCCGGGTTCGAGAAAATGGTTATCGCGCTTATCGTCATTCACCATCGAAATCTCCCAGCCGAGCACAAACGCTTTCTCGGCCCAGAAACGGTGATACAAACGCGGCGGCAGGCACACCCCCTGCCCCGGTTTTAACACCAGTGTCTCGCCGGGCTTAAACGTCCGTCGCCGCCCGTCCACGCGCACCTCTACCGTTCGCCGCTCGTCAAACAGCGCCTCATCCGTCGCCCAGCCGAGCTGCATACACAAATCACCGCCGCCCCGGTTCAGAATGTCTTCCATCTTATGGCTATGAAAATGCCACGGCGTCTGCTGTTCCTGCTGAATTTGCAGCATCTTTTCGGCATACGGCTTCGGGTACGCGCTCGAATTCAGCGCGCCGTTACGTAACGTCAGCAGCGTCAGGCCAATCTTGCCGAAATCACCCCGGCCAAAATCGGTGATATCCCAGCCCAGTTGCAGGTCCAGCACCTCAGCCCACTCCTCCAGCGGCTGCTTTCGCCAGGCATCGGCGGTAAAAAATGCAAACTCCGGCAAACACACCCGGAACGTCTCGGCGATGGCATGAGCTTTATCAATGGCATAGTTAATCTGTGAACGTTTCATTCTGTTCTCCCGGTTCGAATGGCAAGCCAGGCAGCGCCGCGCATGCCGCTGCTGTCGCCGTGATGGGCTTTCACGATGGGGGTGGAGAAATGATCGGTAAAAACGAAGGGGGCCACGTCGGCGTCCAGGTTCGCGATAAGCAATGCCGCATTCGACAGCCCGCCGCCAATCACAATCACGCCGGGGTCGAGCAGGTTCACCACCGTCGCCAGCGTGCGGGCAAGCTGCTGGCGAAACCGCGCCACCTGCCGCACGGCGTTGGGCTCACCCTGCTGCGCCAGCGCCACAATCGCATCGCCCGACAGATGCTGCCTGCTAAGAAGCTGGTAGCGCTCACTGATGCCCGTTCCCGAAACAAACGACTCCACGCAGTTGTCTTTCCCGCAGTAACAGCGTGTTGGCGGCCCGTCGTGCTGCTCGCTGTAGCCCGGCAGGGTGATATGCCCGCACTCGGCGGCATTCCCCCACGCGCCAACGAATGGCTGGCGATTGATGGCTATCCCGCAGCCGCAGCCGGTGCCGAGCGTAATACCAAACACCACCTCATGCTGCTGCCCCGCACCGTCGCAGGCTTCCGACAAGGCAAAGCAGTTGCCGTCGTTCGCCATCACCACCGTCTGCCCCAGTAACTGCTGGAGATCCGTCTGCAACGCACGGCCATTAATCACCTGAATATTCGAGTTTTTAATCAGCCCGCTCAGCGGCGAGACGCTGCCCGGCAGGGCAATCCCCGTCATCATCGGCTGCTGCCTGTCATGGCGAATCTGATCGATAAAGGCGACCACCGATTCCACAAACTGCGAATAGCTCGCTTTCAGCGTCGGGCAGCGATAACGGGCCATTTCCCGCCCCTGCGCATCCATCACCACCGCCGCGATTTTTGTGCCGCCGATATCCAGCCCCAGGTAGTCCATATCCCTTTCCTTGTTGCGAAAGAGGCGGGCGAACCCGCCTCGATGACCTTAGTAGAGTGACGCTTTCCCGGTCGATCCAAACAGCTTCATTTTGTGGCGGATCACATCCCGCGCGGCGTTGATCGCATCCGGATAGATCACGTTCGGATCCCACCAGGTTTCTCTGGCGAGGATCTCACGCACTTTCTGGAAGTAGGCGTACTTCATGTCGCTGGAAATGTTGATTTTGCCCACGCCCAGGGTCACCGACTCGGCGATTTCCGCATCCGGGTTGGCCGAACCACCGTGCAGCACCAGCGGAATATCCAGACGCCCGGCAATATCGCGCAGAATGTTCATTTGTAGTTTCGGCTGCATCCCTTTCGGGTAAATGCCGTGCGCCGTACCGATCGCCACCGCCAGGGTGTCTGCCCCGGTACGGGCAATAAAATCTTCCGCCTGGGCCGGGTCGGTATAGGTCACTTTCGACACGCCGCCTTCCACAGACGTGCCCGTCTGGCCGATGGTGCCCAACTCTCCTTCCACCGAAACACCCACCGCATGCGCCAGGCGCACCACCTCTTTGGTCAGCGTCACGTTCTCCTCATAGGGCAGCAGCGAGCCGTCGATCATCACCGAGGTGAATCCACACTGGATTGCCCGCAACACATGCTCGACCGACGCGCCGTGGTCCAGGTGCAGGGTGAACGGTACCGGGCTGCGCATCGTGATATCGCGGACATAGCTGAAAAAGGTATCCCCGACAAAATCGTGCTCGCTCGGGTGGATGGAGATAATGGCAGGCGTGTTGGTGGCTTCCGCTTCTTCCACCACCGCGCGGATAAAGCAGCTGTCCGCCACGTTGAACGCACCAATAGCGAAACCGTGTTGGCGGGTGGGTTTCAGTAACTCTTTCATTGAAATTAACATGTTAATTCTCCAGTTTCAGGGTGTAGCAAGCCCTGCCGGTGCGTCGTTGCAGAGGCATAGAAGGCGTGACAGAAAAATGGATCAGGCTTTGCCGATGGCGCCGCTGGCCTGCAGATACGGGATAATGGCTTCCTCGCTGGCCTGCTCCATGGCCATCAGCACATCCACCAGTTCGCGAGAGTTGTCATGACACAGGGTATGCAGTAGCGCGGCTTTCCCGGCTTCAAACACCGCGGCACCGACGTTGATCTTGGCGACGCCAAAGGCCGGGCAACGCTGCATCTGGTCAAACGGGGTACCGCTGCCGCCGTGCAATGCCAGGGGCACCGTCGATTTACGGGCCACCTCTTCCAGGCGCTGAAAATCGATGGCAGGCGTGATGCCGGGGGCGTACATGCCGTGCGCGGTGCCGACTGACACCGCCAGCAGATCAATCCCGGTCTGCTGGATAAACGGCTCAACGTCGGCGGCCTGGGTCATCAGATCCGCATTGGTGGCGTGGTCGTAGCGCGGCGCATCGGCCAGATGGCCCAGCTCCCCTTCCACACACAACCCGGCGCTGGCAGCCAGCTCAACCACCGCGCGGGTCTGGCGGATGTTCTCTTCCAGCGGGAAGGCAGACGCGTCGATCATCAGTCCGCTGAACCCGGCGCGAAACGCCTGGCGAATGCGCAGCGGATCTTTCCCGTGGTCCAGTGCCAGCGTGATCGGCACCGTGGCCTCCTCTGCCAGCGCTTTCACCACCGCCACGGCAACCGGTGCCGGGAAATGGGCCAAATGCCCCTGATACAGGTTCAGGATGATTGGCGCACGGTGCTTCTCGGCAACCCGCACCGCGGCACGGGCGGTTTCCATGTTCATACAGTTGATGGCGAGCAGCGCATAGTGTTCGCGCCAGGCTTTGGTCACCATGCTTTTCATATCGGCAAACATAGGGTCTCCGTTTATTCCAGGGTGAAGGTGATCTCTTCGTCTTTCAGCTTTTTCTCGCTGAGTTCGTCAAACTCTTCGTCACGTTCGGTCACCGGTTTCTTCCACAGCGACAGCATCACGCCGCAGATAACCGTGCCGATCCCCAGCGCCAGGCAGAACAGCAGCGGATGGGTAAACAGCGGGACCACGAACATGCCACCGTGCGGCACCGGGCTTTCTACGCCCCACACCATGATCAGACCACCCGCAACTGCCGAGGCCACCACACAGGAGCCGACCACGCGCAGCAGGTCGCGCGCCGCAATCGGGATAACCCCTTCGGTAATCATGCAGATCCCCATCGGGAAGGCCGCTTTTAACGCTTCACGTTCAGCGCGGGTATATTTGTGGCGCGTCAGCAGGAACGAGAGGGTGATGCCGAACGGGGGAATAATGGAGCCGACAAACTTCACCGCTTCTGGCCCGTATACACCACTCACCAGCAGCCCATCGGCGAACAGCGACATGGTTTTGTTCACCGGGCCGCCGAAGTCGAACGTCGCCATCGCCCCGAGGATGGCCCCCATCAGGAAGCGTGAGCCGCCCTGCATCGACTCCAGCATGTGGATCAGCGCGTCCTGCAGCCAGGCGATGGGCTTGCCGATCAGGGTCATCATCAGCAGGCCGCCAATAATGGTGCTCAGCACCGGCAGCACCATTATGGGCATCAGACCTTGCATCGATTTCGGCAGGCGAATGTAATGTTTAAGCAGCAGGACGGTGTAGCCCACCAGGAAACCGCCCAACATCCCGCCGATAAACCCGGTATGAATTTGCCCGCAGACAAAGCCGACAATCAGGCCCGGCGCGAATCCGGGACGATCAGCAATGGAATAGGCAATCGCGGCGCTGATCAGGGGGACAATCAACCCCATTCCCCAGCCGCCAATCTGATTGAGCATCCAGGGAATGGTGCCCGTTTTTTCGCCAACGTTTGTGCCGCCGATTACCTGGCCGAGGGCAATACAGATCCCTGCCGCCACAATTAACGGAATCATCCACGAGATGCCCGTCAAAAGATGTCTTTTAATTTCCTGCGAAACAGGAACTTTATTTTCACTCATGTGAGATCCCTCCGAATAAGGATCATGCATTAGCTAATGATTTTTCGACCTTTTCAAGAAACTGAACGGGTGATTTAATAACAATTTCGGTCTTAACTCGCACGATGCGTTTATTAATGAAGCGCTCTTCTCCTTTTATTTTGACATCGACCGCAAGAATAACGACGTCGGCTGCGGAAATATCTTCCACCAGTAATTCATTTTCAGTACCAATAGTGCCCTGAGTTTCCACTTTAATATTATGCCCGAGCGCTTTCGCGCCTTTAATTAACTTCTCGCGGGCAATATACGTATGTGCAATTCCCGCCGTACAGGCAGCAACACAAACAATATTCATAACATGCTCCACTTTTATTTAGAAAACATCGGATTCAGCATATTGACTGAACAAGTCAATAATCTTTTGTGGACTACTCTCTTCCAGTAATTGCTCGATAATCTCCTCATCCGCCAGCGCACCCGCCACCTGAGACAACAACCGGATATGCGTGGTGTTTTGATCTTCAAGCCGTACAGCAAACAAAATAATGCAGCGCACGTTACTGCCATCGAGGGTTTCCCAGGGGATATCGTGGCGCGTGCGTCCAATCGCCAGCGTGGTATTGACCACCGCCGATGATTTTCCATGGGGTATCGCGATATGATTTTCGAAGCCGGTCGACCCTTCTGACTCACGTTGCCAGACATCCTGAATAAACGTTTCCCGGCAATTAATCGCACCGTCTTTTTGCAGCAGGTCGGTTAGTTCTTCAATTGCCTCTGCTTTATTCGTGGCCTTCATATCTAAAATAACGCGATTCATATTCAGGATTTTCGTTATGTCCATTAATCATACCTCATGGAATTCAAAGATTAATTTTCGACGACCAGAGACGTCGCACGATGCAATTTTTCCGTGATGACCGTTTCCGTCACGCGCTTAATATCGGCATCATTAAAGAAGGTGGTGACATACACCACCGGCAGAGCAATGGCGGGCAGATTGATCGTCGATACCACCAGCTCAATATCCTCCGTCAGCATTGACGGTAGGCTCCCTGCGGAGACCACGCCTACGATGGTCCAGTCTGGGAAGGCGCGTAGAATGCGGCTTTTCAGCAGGTGCGACGTGCCGATACCTGTCGAACAGACCAGCAGCACGCGTTTGCGAGCAATTTGCCGCTCCATCGCCGCCTGGAAATGCACGGTCAAATAACCAACTTCATCTTCCGACACCACCTGCTCGCCCCAGCCGCTGAACACCCGGTTCACCGCGCACTGAGTCAGCCGCCAGACGTCCTGCAACTCGCCTTTGATATCGTCCAGCAGCGGATTACGAATGCGAATCTGGTAATTGAGTCGGTTAATCAACGGCTTGATATGAATGAGCAGTCCGTCGTACAGGGCGATGTCCTGGCTAAAGTCGCTGTCGACCATGTCGACCATGTCGGCGAAGGTCGCGATAAGCCGGTGTGTAATCAGCCGGGCCTCGTCGCTGGAGTGCATATGGCCAATCACGCTGACGTCGTTATGCTCTTCGATGACCACGCCGGAAGAGATAATGTATTGATAAATAAACCAGACTTCGTCTTCCGGCAGTGGATGGGCAATGCGTGTTTCGATACGCTGAATCATACGGCTGGCGACGGAAAAGATGTTTTCATCGAAGACGCTGGCGTTATCGTCCTTTTTTGGCAGCGCATTGCCGCGCGTAATGCGATACATCATAATCAGAATATGGGTGAAGATATTGACGTAATAGGGCTCACCCAGCGACCAGCAGAGATCGTTTTCCATCTCCTGCAATAATGACTGAACGAATAAAACGTCTTCTTCGCCAAAATAATGGACCAGCGCGTTATAACTCCCCGGGTCGAGGCGGGAATAGATCACGCTGCCCGGTTCGTTATGGTTAATGACACCGTTAATCAGCGATGCCATTGCCTGGCGCACGCTACTCTCGCTGCCTTCGATATGCGTTCCGCTCTGGCTGCGAATCAACGTGAGTCCCAGCGGGGCAATCCAGGACTCAATCACTTTCAGGTCATTAACGATGGAAGCGCTGCTAATAAAATAACGTTCCGACAATTTGCTAATGGACGTTTCATGTGGCGTTTCGCTTAATAATTGTGAGGCTATTTTCACGCGCCGGGAATTGTTCATCATGCCATCGGTATCGTCACCTTCCGCACCCAACAACTGATCGAGGTGTAACAGGTCCGTTATATTATCTGCGCTTAACATTACCCCGGCACCGGCACGTTTATTTATGCCGATACTCCATTCCGCTAACCACGGCTCGAGGATACGTAAATCGCGCTGAATGGTTTTTTCCGAGACATTTAAGTACTCAGCGATTTTTAACAAGGTAATAAATTCCCTTCGGGGAAGAAGAAATTTCAATAATCTGTTTTGTCGCGAGGTAATCATTTGCATTATTTACCCTTACACAGATTAAAAATAATTAAGAAGCTCTGAACAGATAAGCTCCACTTGCAATCCGTGATGATAAATATAAAAGGGCATTGAAATAACGACAATACTAAATCGTGTCCTGCCTTCCGGACAGAGAATAAGACAAGAAGGGGGATCTCAGAGATATTTACAGCGCAGATCACACTTTTAGCGCTAATTAACGTGATAGCGCTCGCAAATATGGGGAGGATAAAAAATTTAAATCAGATAATTCTTTTGTGGATGTCTGGCGTTACTCGTGTCAGGTACAAAAACCCCGGTGGCGCTACGCTTACCAGGGCTACCGGCCAGCACCCCGAACGCACGAACTGTAGCCCGGATAAGGCGTTTGCGCCGCATCCGGAACTTCCCTGGTGGCGCAATGCTCGCCAAATCACAAACGCAAAAAAGCCCCCGAAGGGGCCTGAAGGGTTTTCTTTGAGGGCGAACCTGCCCGCTTTGCGGCGACCTGTCCGGCAGTTCCCTCTGCGACCATTCGGTCTTATTTGCTCAGTTCAGCGGTCATGTGAACAACGTTGTTCACGGTCGCTTCGGTAATTTTATAAGAAGCCCCTTCCTGCTGTGCCTGGGCGGCAATTTTGGCTTCTGCACCGTCGATGGTGGAGGAGCTTGCGGTCACGCTCTGAGCGAAAGCACCGAAGGACATCATGGAAAGAGCGGCAACTGCAACGAAAATTTTGATGGATTTCATGGTCGTATTCCTTAAGTTATTTTGTTCGGAGTGGGGCGTGTCGCCCTGATGTGATAAATAATAGACCGACCATGCGATGATGAAAATCTAAACTATTTGCCTATAACATTCAAAAAATTAGAATATGATTTGAGTGTTTTTGTGGGCGCGGATGCAGGGGAAAGGCATAAATGTTTGCCGCCTATATTGGGCACTGAAACCCCGGTGTCGCTGCGCTAACCGGGGCTACGGATCGTAGCCCGGATAAGGCGTTTTACGCCGCATCCAGGGTCATTCGATATCACGCCGCCGCAAGCGCGCCTTTAATTTCCTTCAACGCTCGCTTCGCCTGCTTTAACTCCTCTGCCAGCGTTTGTTCTTTGTCGCTATTTGTCATCAGCACAATGCAACCGTCCATCACCTTTACGCTCACCTGACGTCCGGTGTCGAACCCCGCTTCACGCAGCCACTTGCCGGAAAGCATCAAACTCGGCGTACTGGTGTCGCCATGATGCGGGCGATATCCCACAATTAACTGGCGTTCGGTTCCCGCAGACGTAAAGTCCAGGTTAGAATGCAAATCAGCCATAATCAACTCCTTGATAGTTGTTGAGGTTAGACGCTCCGGCTGTGGGCCAACACCGCTGGAGCGTTGATTGAATAGGTGGCCTTATGTCAATCATATCGCGCGAAAAAAAACCAAAAGGTGGCGGTCAGTCGCCGCAGTTCAAAATGCGTATTGATCCGGCATTGAAGGAACAACTTGACGCCGTAGCTGCAGAAGAAGGTATCAGTCTCGCCAGTTGGCTAAAGGAACTGGCGAGGGAGGCTTTAATTAAAAGAGGGATGAATCCTAAAGGGTAATCTACTTTTTATCGATAGTTTCGGTAAAAGTATTTTTTAACTTATTTATTTGTTCCAAAAATGAATTTTCTCGGTCCTGAATTAGCTTATTTATTCTTTCCATTTCTTTCATGTGCAACTCACGGTTACTTTCGAAAGCAGAGTATTTCAGCTCATTTGCTACGTCATTTAGGGCATTTTGAAGTGGCAAAGTACTTTCTTTATAGTCATTTGAAAATCTGTCAATTTTTGCATTCAAAATTGAGGCTGTATTTTGTCTGACCGTAGCAACATCTAATTCTTTTAACCCCCAGTTATAACCCGCAATACCCGCTATTAAATTCATGAAAAAATAACGATAAAATTATGAAGATATTACTTGCAGGACGATTTGATTTATTTAGGTTAATGATTAACAGGTATGAAAAATAGACCAAAATTGCAATCAAACCTAGATATCCCGCTTTCAGTAGTTCTGAAAGCATTAGATCAAACCCTTAAATTTTATTAAAAAACTCGAAGGAATATAGGAGCATTTTGGCAGATCACAGGAGTCGCATTAATGGATTATTCATTTGATATATAACAACTTATTTAATACTTGTGATTAACACCCCCCCACACGCACCCCCAAATGCTTTTCCTTGCTGCTTTTTGTACAAAAAATAGTCAGTAATTCACACGCAGCATTGAGGCATCTTACTTCATTTCCATGCAAAAAGCAGTTACCCCACTTCTTCAGAATAAATAGAGGGGGCTGTCTTCTTTAGCCAACATCCTTGGATAGTGTTTCGCCACGATGTCATTCATCTTTTCAACTAGGTCCAGACGTTTGAAAATCACATGTGCAGTACCTTTTTGAAAATAACGGATACTAAAAAGATCATCTTCATAACTCTGCAGACGAGGGCTATCTCGAACATGCTCCATTAGACGTACTGAGATATCTCCACGATTTTCAGGGACAGGCTTACTATCCAGCAGGTGCAACATTCTCTCCAAATCAACTAACTGGTTGCGTCTCCAGCCCGAGGTTAAACTAAATCCCCAGCGATTGTGACTCACCAGATTACTGATGATGATCTTCTTACCGAAACTGCAGGGGCTATTGGTTTTGTAATCCCACGACAGCCCTCTAAACACATTGATGATTCCGCGCTCGAATACCTCAGCCTTGCTCTGGTGCAACTGCTCAAAGGTGCTGAGAATATTCTCTTCGCTGACAGCCGGAATATCGTCCTTTTCCAGGCTGTTGTACCACTGGTCACGAGCCTGAGCGTCCATGAGCGATAGCATCCCTGACTTTTTCATTAAATCGCGCCATATACCACGATCGAGATTACGGGTAATGGCTTTCATCGCTGTTTCTGGTTTCTCCATCAGCCAGCAACCATAGCGGAATTCCTGCTTCATGGCCCAGTCCAGTGCGGTTTTACCGCCGATACAGCGGGTCAGCGTTGAGATATCGTCAAGGTTCTGAATGAGCGCTTCAATCTGTGCCAGCGCGGCATTACGTCCGCTGACGATACGTTCAATGCTGGTGGAGCAAACCACGTCGGTATATCCGGTTAATACTTCTGCTTCATTCTGCATGTTGAAACTCCATAAATAAAAAAAACCCGCAATGCATGCAGGCCGGGTGCTGTTGATCTATCAGGACCAGGGACGGTACCTAAAACAGGATGGAAACCATGATCGATTAAACCGATCGATTTATGAAAATTGATCTGCAAAATGAATTATCCGGCCCGGTAGTCTCTGTGCTAAATTCCCAAAAAATCATTTAACATATTGTTTGTTAATTCATTTCCTGTCTTCTGGCGGGCGGCTTTCTTTTGTCCTGCGGGCACGGTTCCGGAATGCGACAACAGGTGATGGAATGAAAAGATGTGCCAGATGTAACAAGAAAAGAGGCGTTCTGGACCGGATTTTCGGGCTGGATAAAGAATTCTGCGATGACTGTCTGATGGTGGTTAATCAGGAAATCAGAGAAAAACGAGTGGTATCCACACCAGCACGAAAATCACCTGAACGCTCTTCCTGATAATGTTTCTTACCCGGCAGGTTATTGCCCCTGATGTGGTGACAACGCTGAACCTTCCCTCTGTTTACATTCCCTTAGTGCAATGAAAATCAACATCGATATCAGCGTCATCATTCCTGCCTTCAATGCAGCTGACAGCATCGGAGCTCTGGTCAATACACTGCTTGGCGAAACAACGCTCAGTGCTGAAATCATTGTTGTGGATGACGGTTCAACCGTAAGCGTCGTCTCAGCACCGTCTGGCAGATCCTGATATTCCTGAGAGGATAGTGGACACCAAATATGGTGGACGCTATCCATGAAATCATTAACCGCAGTGCGAAAAAAAAGCCCTAATTATCCCGTTGAGTTCAAAATCAAAATGGTTGAACTCTCGCATCGACCAGAGATCTCCGTAGCGCAACTCGCTCGTGAGCATGGGATCAACGATAATTTGCTGTTCAAGTGGCGCCAGTACTGGCGCGAAGGAAAACTACGTCCTCCTTCAACAACAGAAAACAGCGTGCCTGAGCTGCTCCCGATAACACTTGATGCCGAAGATGTTGTTCCTGCAACCTCCCCCCGGTCACAACCTGTAGCTGCTGCGGCACCTGAATCACTCAATATCAGCTGTGAAGTGACGTTCCGGCACGGATCACTCCGTCTGAATGGTGCCATCAGCGAAAATATCCTGAACCTGCTGATACGGGAGCTCAAACGTTGATCCCATTACCATCAGGGACAAAGATCTGGCTGGTCGCTGGCATCACCGATATGAGAAACGGCTTCAACGGCCTGGCGGCAAAGGTGCAGACGGTGCTGAAAGACGATCCGATGTCAGGTCACGTTTTTATCTTCCGTGGGCGTAATGGCAGTCAGGTAAAGCTCCTCTGGTCTACCGGCGATGGACTGTGTCTGCTGACCAAACGGCTGGAGCGCGGCCGCTTCGCCTGGCCGTCAGCCCGGGATGGCAAAGTGTTCCTCACACCGGCACAGCTGGCGATGCTCCTTGAAGGTATCGACTGGCGGCAGCCTAAAAGACTGCTTACGTCACTGACTATGTTGTAGGCCTCTTTATCCTGGTCGACGCTGAATGAGCCTGGTAATATACCCGGTATGAACAGCTTACTTCCTGACGATATCGATGAACTGAAATGTCTCCTTGCCGAACAGGAGGCGCTGAACCGTGCCCTTCTGGAAAAGCTGAACGAGCGTGAACGCGAAATAGATCACCTGCAGGCGCAACTGGATAAGCTGCGCCGGATGAACTTCGGCAGCCGCTCCGAAAAAGTCTCCCGCCGTATCGCGCAGATGGAAGCCGACCTTAAGCAGTTGCAGAAAGAAAGCGATACCCTTACCGGTCGGGTGGATGACCCGGCCGTGCAGCGCCCGCTGCGGCAGACCCGTACCCGCAAACCGTTCCCTGAATCACTTCCCCGTGACGAAAAACGGCTGCTGCCGGCAGCGTCATGCTGCCCGGAATGTGGTGGTGCGCTGAGTTACCTGGGTGAAGATGCCGCCGAACAGCTGGAGCTGATGCGCAGCGCCTTCCGGGTTATCCGGACAGTACGTGAAAAACATGCCTGTACTCAGTGCGATGCCATCGTGCAGGCAGCCGCGCCTTCACGGCCCATCGAGCGGGGTATCGCCGGCCCGGGGCTGCTGGCCCGCGTGCTGACCTCAAAGTATGCAGAGCACACCCCGCTGTACCGCCAGTCTGAAATATACGCCCGCCAGGGTGTGGAGCTGAGCCGTTCACTGCTGTCGGGCTGGGTGGATGCGTGTTGCCGGCTACTGTCACCGCTGGAAGGGGCGCTTCAGGACTATGTGCTGACTGACGGCAAGCTCCATGCTGATGACACGCCTGTCCCGGTGCTGTTGCCAGGTAATAAGAAAACGAAGACCGGGCGGTTGTGGACGTACGTTCGTGACGACCGTAACGCCGGGTCAGAGCTGGCGCCGGCAGTGTGGTTCGCTTACAGCCCGGACAGAAAAGGTATCCACCCGCGGACCCATCTTGCGGGGTTCAGTGGTGTTCTGCAGGCGGATGCGTACGCCGGGTTCAACGAACTGTACCGCAATGGACAGATAACGGAAGCTGCCTGCTGGGCTCATGCCCGCCGCAAGATCCACGATGTGCACGTTCGCACCCCGTCAGCGCTGACGGAGGAAGCCCTGAAACGGATCGGTGAGTTATATGCCATCGAGGCGGAAATAAGGGGGATGCCGGCGAAGCGACGCCTTGCAGAACGTCAGCAAAAAGCTAAACCGCGACTGAAATCCCTGGAAAGCTGGCTGCGTGAAAAGGTGAAAACGCTGTCGCGACACTCAGAACTGGCGAAAGCGTTCACGTACGTACTGAACCAGTGGCCGGCGCTGGCTTACTATACTGACGACGGCTGGGCCGAGGCAGATAACAACATAGCTGAGAATGCGCTACGGATGGTCAGCCTGGGCCGCAAAAACTACCTGTTCTTCGGTTCGGATCATGGAGGAGAGCGGGGAGCGCTGCTGTACAGCCTGATCGGGACATGCAAACTGAACGGAGTGGAGCCAGAAAGCTACCTCCGTTATGTCCTTGACGTCATTGCTGACTGGCCGATAAACCGGGTCAGCGAACTACTCCCCTGGCGCATCACACTGCCAACTGAATAACCCATCCCCGTCAATACGGTTCTCGCTGGACGCTTACGTTCAACCGACGAAACATGGACGGTACTCAGCGCCATTACAGATGAACGGCTTATTCTCATTCGTCAGGAAAATCAGGGTGTGTATGCTGCCCGTAATGCTGCACTGGCGATTCACCGTGGTGAATGGGTGGTGTTTCTGGATGCAGATGACCGGATTGCAGCAGATTTTCTGCAGGAACGGCTGCGCACAGCACGCGAAGCACAGACTGATATCGTCCTTTTCAATGCCCGGCATACAGACAGTGCCGGACATCTGCGGCATCCCGTTCACCGCAGACAGCCTTACGGCCAGACGCTGACGGGTCAACAATGGATACGCCATTGCGTCAGCCAGAGGGAGTGGCCGCATTACCTGTGGCTGCAGATAATCCGTTCAGCGTATATCCGCGAGCATAACCTGCGATTCCAGGAAGGTAAAAGCCACAAGGATATTCTCTGGACGATACAGCTTGCCGCCGCAGATGGCCGGTTTTATTTCTCTGACAGACAGGATTACTTCTGGGTGAATAACCCGACATCAATTACCCACCGCCCGGATTATTACGATATCCGCGCGGTCAGCTATAGCGACGTGATTGCAGATATTCTGGCCCTCAGCGCACAGACGCAGTACCGGGCAGTCAGACGAGCGCTGGTCAGGCATGCGCTGGTGGAAAGCCGCCATTTTCTGGGCCTTTACCGGCGCAGGGTGAGTGACCGGCAGGCGGTCCGGGCGCGTTTTCGTGCGCGGATAGCCTTTCGCCATCTGGTACCCGGCGTGAGCAACCTGAGCGATGTCTTTTTCCTCCTGAAGCTGGTCCGCAATATTTATCTGCCTGGTGTCCGCAATACTCCCGCAGCCGTTTCGCAGGAGCGGCGTTAATCCATGGATATCGCAACGCTTCTGGCGCGGTCATGGCAAACAGCGACAACGGGTGATGACTCGATTCGCTCTGCCAGGGATATCGTCGAACGCTGGTATGACAAAGGCGGTGACCTCTCCCAACGGACCCGGCGATTTATGCTGCGGGAATGCCTGTGGATAGCCGCACATTACCGGGACACCGAAGCGGTACTCACCCGGCAGTTTCGCCTGCTGGCCGTGTTACTGTATCTGGGCGGCTATTTTCCGAAAGGGAATGCCGGTGACATGCTCCCGGAGAAATGTTTCATTTTACTGAACGCCCCGGAATTAAGCCCCCTCCTGACAAACGATACGACTTCCGATGTTCTGGCGGCGTCCTGCCGCACCCTCTTCTACTGCAGACAGATATCTCCGTTAAGGTGTTACCGCCATACGCGCTGTCTGAGCGAACATCTGTATCAGCTGATGGAGATCTGATAAAAGCGCCAGTCGTTTTACTGGCGCCTGAGAGGCTGATCGCTGCTGGTGTCGGTTTCTGCGACCAGGGCGAACGTCATTATTTCCCTCCGCTGAACCTGCCGCTGGTGATGTCAGTAACGGTTTTATATCCCTTGCGGGTCATCAGCCCGGTAGCCTTCCGGGCGCGGAGCATATCGATGCTGCCGATAAACGGAGACGGCTCTTGCACGCTGAAACCGGGGCGGTCAGTACGCACCAGGTCGTACTTTTCCACGATAAAACTCACCGCGTCACACACTGAAATACCCGCATCAATGTGCTTCTGGATCACACTGTCGTTGCCAAACGGTGTGTCGTTGAGGGTAAGGCCGTAGTGTTGCTCCAGCAGATACTCCAGTAATTTTTGCCAGATTTCGACTGATGACAGACGTGACGATGCCGCCCTTTGAGGGGGCCGGGATTGTATTTGCATGGTTTGCACTCTTTGTTGGCTGGTTTGACGAAGGAAAAGCGTCCGGGGTTTATGCGGTTGTTGCAGATGTCGGATAAATTACGATATACAAATAGCCACAGGAACCGAGCGTATCGGCCTCACATATCAGCCCTTTTGCGTGGAGCGTGATGCAGCGCTGAATGTGGGGCGTGAGTTCGTTGCTGGTCAGCATAAGCTCCATCTGCTTCATCAGTACCGGAAATGCCTGGTCCAGATGGCGTAAATCTGCGTCGCTGAATGTCCCGGCAATGCTGGCGCGGTCGGCCAGGTAATACAGGCGGTTGCCCTCCTGGACCAGGCGTGCGCCAAAGCACGGGGTGATATCGCGTTTCAGCCCCCACCACGGCGCTTCTGTGTGGTGGCTGTCTGTTGGTGTTTTATTCGACAATGTAGCGCTCCTTAAATATGGGTTAATTCAGAGTGACACAACGCAGGGTCACATACGGGCCGTTGCGGTCCTGACGGCGTTCAGCAAACACGGCCAGCACGCCGCTGATATCCTGCACCTCGCGACCTGCGTAGTGGCAGACGCTGCCGGACCATTTATATTTCCCGGTGCAGAAACGAAATAAGCGGGACTGCGGGTGCTGACGGTAGATTGTCATCGCCTGACGCTTGCTGATAATTTTCATCGCTGTTATCTCCTTATAGCCAGCCGCGTTCGGCAAACGAGACCATCTCCATACCGCCGACAACCAGATGGTCCAGCAGGCGAATGTCCACCAGGGCAAGGGCCTGTATAAGGCGTTGCGTGACAGACCGGTCTGCCTGGCTGGGTGTGGGGTCACCGGAAGGGTGGTTGTGCGCGACTATCACTGCCGCCGCATTGAAGTACAGGGCGCGTTTGACCGCCTCGCGGGGATGGACTTCGGTGCTGCTGATGGTGCCGGTGAACAGGATTTCATGAGCAATAAGGCGATGCTGATTGTCGAGATACAGCACCATAAACACTTCACGCTCCAGTGTGGCAAGGTGCAGGCGCAGCCAGTCACGGGTAGCGCTGGTGGACGTGAAAGGCGCACCCGGCTCGCGCAGGTGGTGCTCAAGTAAAGATAACGCCCGTTTAACCGTCCGTTGAGTTGTTAACGGTAAGGCGTTGCATGTCAGGGAATATGATACGGGCATGATGCTCTCGCGGGTCAGTGGTGGACAAAAAATAGAGGCAGGGGCTACTGCGGCAGGGAGAGGGGCCTGCCATACAGCTTATGGGCCACGGTGAAGGCCGGGTTCATGGTTTCGAACCACGCCCAGACTGTCGTGATGCCGGTGCCTGCCGGAAAGTGTAAAAAGGGTTCGCTGATAACCACGTCATCCTCATCCTCTTCGACGGGGACCTGTGTCAGCGCGTCCCACAGGGCATCAAGCCGGGACAGTGCAGCGTGTTCCATTTTTTCTCAGTCAATAATGGCGAGAATGGCGCGGGCTTCGGCGTGCTGCAGGGCGTAATCCCGCAGCCGGTCGTAATGCCCGGTCATGGCGCTGCACATCGTGCGGCAGGCATGATGACTGTATGTCAGCAGACAGACAGCAATGCCAGCGGCTTCTGCACTCATGACCGCATCGTTACTGTTCATACTGTTGAATAATGTCCACGGGTCATCGTCGCCGTCATCCGGCTCAGGTGCCATAAAGGCCCCGCCGTTGCTGAGGGTGTAAAACTGCCAGATACCGCCCTGGTAATCCGTGCAGAAACGGTCCATCCACGCGAAGATACGGGGTTCCAGGGTTATCCACTGTGGAATGCCCCCGAAGTGCAGTGGCCAGAAGGCAATACGTTGCTCATCAGGGACAGGTGTGCACGTGATGCCGCCCGTCTCAGGGCATGGTGACGTTGTTGATTCAGCCAGGGGGCGGGGGGGATTGAGCATGTTGTTCATGTGATGTCCTTTTATTGGTCGGAGAACGCGTTATTCAGATGGAGTGACGGGCAGGACCGTGCATAACCATCCTCATCACAGCATGAGGGCCAGAGCCCTTCTGTCAGAAATACCCTGCACAAACTGAGTTCGCCGGGGCGATACAGAAGGTGTGAGCACCAGGCGCAAAGGTCGTCGTCAGAGATGGAACGGCAACCTGGCTCACCGGTCAGGGTGAACGGATATGGCGTGACCGGTATCACTCCATCCGGAGAGCCTGTACATAAAATTGTGTAATTGCCTGATTTTGATATGTTCAATCCAACATCAAAAGCAGGTTAATTTATGGA
>NZ_CBFFRL010000039.1:0-30845 GCF_965644215.1 Phytobacter sp. V69 | reverse complement strand
ATAGTCATGATAATAGGGCCTTCTGATTAGAAGGCCCTATTATCAATGATTTTTATCCTCGTGACGACACTATCTAACTAAAAGCGAGAAAAAGTAGCCGTAGATCAATTCATTTACGCTTTGATTGCGTCAATGCCTGGCGTCGATACTGAGCTATTCTGAGCGACACACGCCACTGTGTCAGCTTTGTCAGTTCCGGTGCGTTCATGACCTGGCGCGCAAGCCATAAGAGAAGTGAACTTCCCGCCCAATATCCCACACTTAGCCACGAAAAAGGGGCGAACAGCAGCCATCCTGCCACCAGCACATTGCAAACGCATAACAGTGACCAGACGGCTAAAAACAGTCTCAGGGATAACGTACTCCCTTTGTCGAATCTTAATAGCGCCACCACCAGCAGAGCACACACAACAACACCTGCGATAACACCCCAGCCGCCGACCACAGGTTTAAGCGCAATAGCCAGACCGACATCGCTCAACAGCAATGCATAAAACATCACCGTGACGCTGCCGAAATACGTCGCCACGCCAACATAGTAAGCCTTCGGCATCTCCTGAAAGTCTTCTGCCAACTGTTTTACCTGCGCCATCTTACGGCCGGATATCCCCACCTCCACCTTTTGGCAATAGTCGATGAGTGCCAAAAATTTGCGCCCGACGATGCGTTTCAACAGATTCATTTTCATCCTGAAAAAAAAGAGGCTGCCATCAGGCAACCTCTTTTATGCGTTATGACGTCTTTACGTCCTTATTCCACGGTAACCGATTTTGCCAGGTTACGCGGCTGATCCACGTCGGTGCCTTTAATCAGCGCAACGTGATAGGCCAGCAGCTGCAGCGGAACGGTGTAGAAGATAGGCGCAATAACTTCATCAACGTGTGGCATATCAATGATATGCATGGTATCACTGCTGACAAAACCTGCATCCTGATCGGCAAAGACATACAGGACACCGCCACGCGCGCGAACTTCTTCAATGTTGGATTTCAGTTTTTCCAGCAGTTCGTTGTTCGGAGCAATAACGACGACCGGCATGTCATCATCAATCAGCGCCAGCGGGCCGTGTTTCAGCTCGCCTGCGGCATAGGCTTCCGCATGAATATAGGAAATCTCTTTCAGCTTCAGCGCGCCTTCCAGCGCGATCGGATACTGATCGCCACGGCCAAGGAACAGGGCGTGATGCTTGTCGGAGAATCCCTCAGCCAGCTGCGCAATACGTTTATCCTGCGGCAGCATCTGTTCAATACGGCTCGGCAGCGTCTGCAGTGCATGGACGATGTCATGCTCGACAGACGCATCCTGCCCTTTCAGACGGCTCATCTTCGCCACCAGCATCAGCAGCACGGTTAACTGAGTGGTAAAGGCTTTGGTTGAAGCCACGCCAATCTCTGTACCCGCATTGGTCATGATGGCCAGGTCGGATTCACGCACCAGTGAGGAACCCGGAACGTTGCAGATGGCCAGCGAGCCCAGATACCCCAGCTCTTTAGACAAGCGCAGACCCGCCAGGGTATCTGCCGTTTCGCCAGACTGAGAAAGCGTAATCATCAGGCTATTGCGGCGTACAGCGGATTTGCGGTAACGGAATTCGGAGGCAATTTCCACATCACAGGGCACACCCGCCAGCGATTCAAACCAGTAGCGGGAAACCATACCGGAGTTGTATGACGTCCCGCAGGCAATGATCTGGATGTGCTCGACCTTGCTCAGCAGCTCATTCGCCTGCGAACCCAGCTCGCTTAAATCCACTTCACCGTGGCTGATACGCCCGGTCAGGGTGTTTTTAATCGCGTTCGGCTGTTCGTAGATCTCTTTCTGCATGTAGTGACGGTAAGCGCCTTTGTCGCCTGCGTCATATTGCAGATTGGATTCGATCTCCTGACGCTTAACCGGCGCGCCAGCTTTATCGAACACGCTTACGCTACGGCGGGTAACCTCAGCAATATCGCCCTCTTCGAGGAAGATAAAACGACGGGTGACCGGCAGCAGTGCCAACTGATCGGAAGCGATAAAGTTTTCGCCCATACCCAGACCGATGACCATCGGACTACCGGAACGCGCCGCCAGCAGCGTGCTCGGATCGCGGGAATCCATGATTACCGTACCGTATGCACCACGTAGCTGCGGGATAGTGCGCAGTACAGCGTCACGCAGCGTACCGCCTTGCGCCAGCTCCCAGTGCACTAAGTGAGCAATCACTTCGGTGTCGGTTTCAGACACGAACGTGTAGCCACGCGCTTTCAGTTCTTCGCGCAGCGGTTCGTGGTTTTCGATAATGCCGTTGTGTACTACAACGATGTGTTCAGACACATGCGGGTGTGCGTTGCCTTCTGACGGTTCGCCATGTGTTGCCCAACGGGTGTGAGCAATACCAGTACCACCGTGTAACGGATGTTCTTCCGCAGCCTGAGCCAGCATCTGTACTTTACCGAGACGACGCAAACGGGTCATATGACCTTCTGCATCAACCACTGCCAGACCGGCAGAGTCGTAACCACGGTATTCCAGACGACGTAAGCCTTCCAGAAGGATTTCAGCAATATCACGCTGCGCAACTGCGCCAACAATTCCACACATAGTTAGATTTCCTGATTATGGCGTTATGCCATGCGTTGTCGCTGACCTGTATTTACCCTTTGTCTTTCACGCTGTAACTGCGTTGGCTGCATGTGTTCGCCACGGTCACTTACATCAGTAAGCGCCCATGGCCTCACGCATTTGCCGCCTTGCCACAACGCGAAATCCTTTGGGTAATGCCCTTTTTGGGCGCCCCGAGCCTTGTAGAGAGTGGGGTTATTTTTATGGTACTGCCTATCGGGCGGGGGATTATGTTATCCCCTCATCCCGGCCCTCTCCCCAAAGGGGCGAGGGAGATACACACCACACCAAACGATCCTCTCTCCCCTTTGGGGAGAGGGTTAGGGTGAGGGGTAAATCTTTTACTTTTTCTTTACCGGACGCAGCCAGCCTTTTTTATGAACCTGCGGCACACGGCTTAAAACTAATTCGTTATCGGCAACATTACGGGTAACCGTTGTTCCTGCGGCAATGGTTGCGCCATTGCCCACGCTTACCGGCGCCACCAGCTGGGTATCGGACCCGACAAACACATCATCGCCAATAATGGTCTTGTGTTTGTTGGCGCCATCGTAGTTACAGGTGATGGTGCCCGCGCCGATATTCACGTTGTCGCCAATTTCAGCATCGCCGAGGTAAGTCAGATGACCCGCTTTTGAGCCTTTGCCCAGACGCGCCTTTTTCATCTCAACGAAGTTGCCCACATGCGCACCTTCCAGCAGTTCCGCTCCTGGACGCAGGCGAGCAAAGGGACCGATCGTACACGCGGCTTCAAGCGTGGCATCTTCCACCACGCTATAAGGGCTGATTTCGCAGTCATCACCAATCACGCTGTTTTTGATGACACAGCCCGCGCCAATTTTGACGCGGTTGCCGAGTGTAACGTCACCTTCAACGATCACGTTAGCATCAATCTCAACATCCCGCCCATGGCTCAGCGTTCCACGCAGATCGAAACGTACCGGATCGCGCAGCATAACGCCGGCGAGCAGTAATCTTTCTGCCTGCTCAGTTTGGTACACGCGTTCGAGGCGAGAGAGCTGGAGGCGGTTGTTCACGCCTTCCACTTCACTCAGGCGTTGCGGATGGACGGCAGCGATTTCATGGCCTTCCTGATACGCGAGAGCAATGATATCGGTGATGTAATATTCACCCTGCGCATTATTATTGGTGAGCTGACTCAGCCAGCGTTTCATATCGCCGCCGTTAGCGATCAGAATACCGGTGTTAATTTCCTGAATCTGACGCTGCTCGTCGGTTGCATCTTTATGTTCAACGATGCCTGTCACGTTACCGTTCTCACGCGTGATACGACCGTATCCACTTGGATCGTCGAGCTTAACGGTCAGCAGGCCAATGCCTCCTTGCGGCTTGGCTTCGCGCAGGCGGGTAAGGGTGTCGATAGAAATCAGCGGCACATCGCCATAAAGCATCAGGATGTCTTCATCGTCGGCAAAGAACGGTGCAGCCTGCTGCATCGCATGCCCGGTACCCAGTTGCTCGGCCTGTAACACCCAATTGAGTTTGTCGTCAGACAGTGTTTGTTTTAACAGATCGCCGCCGTGTCCATAGACAAGGTGCACATGATCGGCGCCAATATTGTTAGCCGCATCAATGACATGCTGAACCATCGCTTTCCCTGCAAGGGTGTGCAGCACCTTCGGAAGATCGGAATACATGCGTGTGCCTTTGCCCGCGGCAAGGATCACCACACTCATTTTCGTGTTCAACATACGCGTCCTGACTGTAATTTGAATGGAAGTTTTACTGTTTCACCTTGAAAATTCTACATTTTTTTCAACGCGAAATGGTAAGAAAGTAAAATGCGCGACCTGCCTCACCAAAGCGTAATTTAGGGCATTTTTCCCGGTTTTACACGGGTCTTTGTCTGCAAAAAAGGAACTTAAAGCCTCTGAATTGTGAGCATGGCGATGTTTTTGCTCTTTTTTTTACGAGTAAATAAAGTCCCGGTTAAGTCATTTGCATAATCAATAAAAGTACAGATTTTGCCCATAAAAAAAGCCAGCCTGATAATCAGACTGGCTTTTTGACTTTAAGCCGGTGTTACATCGCTTTTTTGGTCAACTCGATAACGCGCAGTTTCGCAATAGCTTTCGCCAGTTCGGCAGAGGCCTGAGCGTAATCCACGTCGCCGTGAGAGCTCTTAATATGCTCTTCGGCTTTACGTTTCGATTCCAGCGCACGCGCTTCGTCGAGATCCTGTCCACGAATTGCCGTATCAGCCAGAACGGTCGTGCTACCAGGCTGCACTTCAAGAATGCCGCCTGACAGATAGATAAACTCTTCATGACCGTGCTGTTTAACGATGCGGATCATACCAGGCTTAATGGCGGTGAGCAGCGGGGCGTGGCCCGGGTAAATACCCAGTTCACCTTCGCTACCCGTTACCTGGATTTTTTCGACCAGACCAGAGAACATTTGTTTCTCTGCGCTGACGACGTCCAGGTGGTAAGTCATTGCCATATCACCCTCCGATTAAGGCGTTAAAGTTTTTTGGCTTTTTCCACGGCTTCGTCGATAGAACCGACCATGTAGAACGCCTGCTCTGGCAGATGATCGTATTCGCCTTCCATGATGCCTTTAAAGCCACGGATGGTGTCTTTCAGGGAGACGTATTTGCCCGGAGAACCGGTAAATACTTCTGCCACGAAGAACGGCTGGGACAGGAAGCGCTGGATCTTACGCGCGCGTGCTACCACCAGTTTGTCTTCTTCTGAGAGTTCATCCATACCCAGGATGGCGATGATGTCTTTCAGTTCCTGATAACGTTGCAGCAGGGACTGTACGCCACGCGCGGTGTCGTAGTGTTCCTGACCAACCACCAGAGGATCCAACTGACGGCTGGTGGAGTCCAGCGGGTCAACGGCCGGGTAGATACCCAGAGACGCGATCTGACGGCTCAGTACCACGGTTGCATCTAAGTGAGCAAAGGTTGTGGCTGGCGATGGGTCAGTCAAGTCATCCGCAGGTACGTATACCGCCTGTACGGAGGTGATAGAACCGGTTTTGGTGGAGGTGATACGTTCTTGGAGAACGCCCATCTCTTCCGCCAGAGTCGGCTGATAACCTACCGCTGAAGGCATACGACCCAGCAGTGCAGATACTTCTGTACCGGCCAGGGTGTAACGATAGATGTTATCGACGAACAGCAGTACGTCGCGACCTTCGTCACGGAATTTCTCCGCCATGGTCAGGCCGGTCAGTGCAACGCGCAGACGGTTTCCCGGTGGCTCGTTCATCTGGCCGTAAACCAGGGACACTTTGTCCAGTACGTTGGAGTCGGTCATTTCGTGGTAGAAGTCGTTACCCTCACGAGTACGCTCACCCACGCCTGCAAACACGGAGTAACCGGAGTGCTCGATCGCGATGTTACGGATCAGCTCCATCATGTTTACGGTTTTACCTACACCCGCACCACCGAACAGACCGACTTTACCGCCCTTAGCGAACGGACACATCAGGTCGATAACTTTGATACCGGTTTCCAGCAGTTCCTGAGAGCTGGACAGCTCTTCGTAGGACGGTGCTGCGCGGTGAATCGCCCAACGGTCTTCTTCACCGATGTCGCCTTTCATGTCGATCGGCTGACCCAGGACGTTCATGATACGACCCAGGGTTGCTTTACCTACCGGGACTTCGATCGGGTGTTCGAGGTCTTTTACTTCCAGACCACGACGCAGACCGTCGGAAGAACCCATGGCGATGGTACGTACGATACCACCACCGAGCTGTTGCTGAACTTCCAGCACCAGGCTCTCGTTAACATTGTTTACCTCAAGAGCATCGTACACGCGCGGTACGGCATCCTGAGGGAATTCGACGTCAACCACGGCGCCGATTACCTGGACAATTTTTCCAGTAGCCATCATGAATCCTCTACGAATTAACCTGGTTATACCGCGGATGCACCACCGACGATTTCGGTGAGTTCCTGAGTAATGCTGGCCTGACGAGCTTTGTTGTATACCAACTGCAGCTCTTTAATCAGGCTGCCGCCATTGTCGGTCGCGGCTTTCATCGCCACCATACGTGCGGCCTGCTCGCTGGCCAGGTTTTCAACAACACCCTGATAAACCTGAGATTCCACATAACGACGCAGGAGAGTATCCAGCAGCGCTTTTGGATCAGGCTCATACAGATAATCCCAGGATTTACGCTTCAACTCTTCATCTTCTGCAGCCGGTAACGGCAGCAACTGAGTGATAGTCGGAACCTGAGACATGGTGTTGATAAATTTGTTACTGACAATATAAAGCTTGTCCAGACGACCTTCGTCGTAAGCCTGCAACATGACTTTTACCGGGCCGATCAGTTCGGACAGGGAAGGGTTATCCCCCATACCGGTTACCTGAGCGACGACGTTGCCACCTACGGAATTAAAGAAAGACACGCCTTTAGAGCCGATCATCGCGAGATCGCTTTGAACGCCTTTATCGGACCAGACTTTCATATCCGCCAGCACTTTTTTGAACAAGTTAATGTTCAAGCCACCACACAGACCACGGTCGGTCGACACCACCAGGTAGCCCACGCGTTTAACGTCGCGTTCTTCCAGGTACGGGTGCTTATATTCCAGATTACCGTTCGCAAGGTGACCGATCACTTTGCGCATGGTATCTGCATATGGACGGCTGGACGCCATGCGATCCTGCGATTTACGCATTTTGGAAGCGGCGACCATCTCCATCGCTTTAGTGATCTTTTGCGTGTTCTGGACGCTTGCGATCTTACTACGTATCTCTTTTGCGCCGGCCATGAGCTTCTCCTCAATGCTTGCGGCCTGTCCTAAGACAAGCCGCCAGACGTTACCAGGACTGGGTTGCTTTGAAGGAATCGAGGATGCCTTTCAGCTTGCCTTCGATTTCGTCGTTATAGCCACCGGACTGGTTAATCTCTTGCATCAGCGGAGCGTGATCACGGTCAACGTAAGCCAGCAGAGCGGCTTCGAAGCTACCGATTTTCGCCAGTTCCACATCTTCGAGGTAACCGCGTTCAGCCGCGAACAGCACCAGGCCCTGTTGTGCAACAGACATAGGGGCATACTGTTTCTGTTTCAGCAGCTCGGTCACTTTCTGACCATGGCTCAGCTGTTTACGGGTTGCTTCATCCAGATCGGATGCAAACTGCGAGAACGCAGCCAGCTCACGATACTGTGCCAGCGCGGTACGGATACCACCGGACAGTTTCTTGATGATCTTGGTCTGAGCAGCACCACCCACACGGGATACGGAGATACCCGGGTTAACCGCCGGACGAATACCGGAGTTAAACAGGTTGGTTTCCAGGAAGATCTGACCATCGGTAATAGAAATTACGTTGGTCGGAACGAACGCAGAAACGTCACCCGCCTGGGTTTCAATGATTGGCAGCGCGGTCAGAGAACCGGTTTTACCTTTCACAGCACCTTTGGTGAAAGCTTCAACGTATTCAGCATTAACGCGGGATGCGCGCTCCAGCAGACGAGAGTGGAGATAGAATACGTCGCCCGGGAATGCTTCACGTCCTGGCGGACGACGGAGCAGCAGGGAAACCTGACGGTAAGCAACAGCCTGTTTAGACAGGTCATCGTATACGATCAGCGCATCTTCACCGCGGTCACGGAAGTATTCGCCCATTGCGCAACCGGCGTAGGGTGCCAGGTATTGCAGTGCAGCAGATTCAGACGCAGTCGCCACCACAACGATGGTGTTGGACAGTGCGCCGTGCTCTTCCAGTTTACGAACCACGTTAGAAATGGTGGACGCTTTCTGGCCGATAGCCACGTACACACATTTAATACCGGAATCGCGCTGGTTGATGATCGCATCGATTGCCATCGCGGTTTTACCGGTCTGACGGTCACCGATGATCAGTTCACGCTGACCACGACCGATTGGGATCATGGCATCAACGGATTTATAACCGGTTTGTACCGGCTGATCGACGGACTGACGTTCGATAACGCCCGGGGCGATAACTTCGATTGGCGAGAAGCCATCGTTATCAACCGGACCTTTACCGTCGATTGGTGCACCCAGGGTGTTCACCACGCGACCCAGCAGGCCACGGCCAACCGGAACTTCCAGAATACGACCAGTACACTTGACCTTCATGCCTTCGGCGAGGTCAGCATACGGACCCATCACAACTGCACCAACGGAGTCGCGCTCCAGGTTCAGTGCGATAGCGTAACGGTTACCCGGCAGGGAGATCATCTCACCCTGCATACAGTCGGCAAGACCGTGAATGCGGATAACACCGTCACTTACAGAAACAATAGTACCTTCGTTGTGAGCTTCACTCACAACATTGAACTGAGCAATGCGCTGCTTGATCAGTTCGCTGATTTCGGTGGAATTCAGTTGCATGCTCCAGTCCCCTTAAGACTGCAAGACGTCTGCGAGGCGTTCAAGACGGCCGCGGACGCTGCCATCAATGACCATATCACCCGCACGGATGATAACACCTGCCATTACAGACTTATCGATTTTGCAATTCAGCTTAACTTTGCGTGACAGACGTTTTTCCATCGCGGCGCTGATTTTCGAAAGCTGTTCTTCACTCAGTGCGGTCGCAGAGGTCACTTCGACTTCTGCGATAGCCTCGCTGGCTGCACGCAATTGAACAAACTGCTCAAGAACATCAGGGAGCACTTTAAGACGACCATTTTCTGCCATCACCCGAATCAGGTTCTGACCATTGTCGTCAAGTTGCTCCCCACAGACTGCGATAAACGACCCGGCGAGCGTTTCCGGTGCAATAGCACCGGAGAGAAGCTCTGCCATCTGTTCGTTTTTCGTCACCTCGGCCGCGAACGCCAGCATATCCTGCCAGCGATCAACACCCTGGTGTTCGACAGCAAAGTCAAAAGCTGCTTTGGCGTAGGGGCGAGCTACCGTTACAAATTCAGACATCGGCCCCTCCCTCCTTACAGTTCAGCGACCAGATTATTCACGATGTCGCTGTTAGCAGCTTCATCCACGGAACGCTCGATGATCTTCTCGGCGCCGGCAACAGCCAGCAGAGCCACTTGTTTACGCAGCTCTTCGCGAGCACGTTTACGCTCGGCGTCAATTTCCGCCTGCGCCTGCGCCACGATTTTAGTGCGTTCCTGCTCGGCTTCAGCTTTAGCTTCGTCCAGGATCTGAGCGCGGCGTTTGTTCGCCTGCTCAATGATGACCTGAGCCTCTGCTTTCGCTTTTTTCAGCTGGTCGGTCGCATTGGCCTGTGCAAGGTCCAAATCCTTCTTAGCTCGTTCTGCAGAAGCCAAACCGTCAGCGATTTCTTTCTGACGTTTTTCAATGGCTGCCATTAATGGTGGCCACACGTACTTCATGCAGAACAGAACGAACAGGACAAACGCGATGGCCTGGCCGAGGATTGTTGCGTTTAGATTCACAGCACAATGCCTCTTATCTGGTTAACGTTCTAAATACTTGCTGTAAAAAGCAACCCTTACTACGCGACAGCAAACATCACGTACAGACCCAGACCTACAGCGATCATCGGGATTGCGTCCACCAGACCCATAACGATAAAGAACTGAGTACGCAGAAGAGGAATCAGATCTGGCTGACGCGCTGCGCCTTCCAGGAATTTCCCACCGAGGATGCCGATACCGATCGCAGCACCGATTGCCGCCAGACCCATCATAATAGCGGCAGCCATGTACAGCAGATCCATATTCAGGTTTTCCATGACAGTCTCCAGATTGTTTCAGTTAAAACGTAGTAGTGTTGTTAAAAATCAATGCTCTTCAGATGCCATCGACAGATAGACGATCGTCAGAACCATGAAAATGAAGGCTTGCAGCGTAATGATCAGGATGTGGAAAATGGCCCATGGCACATTCAGAATCCACTGTGACCACCACGGCAACAGACCAGCAATCAGAATGAAGATCAACTCACCGGCGTACATGTTGCCGAACAGTCGCAGACCGAGAGAAACCGGTTTGGACAGCAGGCTAACACCTTCCAGGATAAGGTTGACCGGGATAAACACCGGGTGGTTGAACGGCTGGAGTGTCAGCTCTTTAGCAAAACCACCCAGGCCTTTCATTTTGATGCTGTAGAACAGAATCAGGATAAATACGCCCAACGCCATCGACAGGGTGATGTTCACGTCTGCGGACGGCACTACGCGAAGAGCAGGTAGACCAAGGTATTTTTCAGCGATGGTCGGCAGCAAATCGATAGGCAGTAAATCCATCAGGTTCATCAGGAATACCCAGACGAAAATCGTCAGGGCCAGTGGCGCGATAAGCTTGCTTTTGCCCTGGTACATGTCTTTCACGCTACCGTGGACAAAACCAATAACCAGCTCAATCGCGGTCTGGAATTTCCCCGGGACGCCGCTGGTGGACTTTTTGGCTACGCTACGGAACATCACCAGGAACAACAGACCCAGAACCACCGAGAAAAACATGGAGTCAATGTTGAGAGTCCAGAAGGTGGCCGGGGGGTTATGCGGATCCACCAGCGAAAGCGTACGAAGGTCAATCTGAAGGTTATTCAGATGGTGGCCTATGTACTCCTGCGGTGTTGAGATTTCTCCTGCAGACATGATGCCTCTTACCCTTTGTTGTTAATTACAGCGGGTGCCAGTATCTGAACAACCAGCACCGAAACCCACGTGACTATCAGCGGTAAAAACACCGCCTTTAAAACCGCCAGCGCCATCACCAGCAACACGAATGTTGCTAGCACCTTGAACACTTCGCCGAAGGCGAAGGACCAGGCCACTCGGCCTTTAGCAGGTGTATGCGCCTGATGACGCCAGGCAAAAATCATAAACAACATATTTGGCAGAAAGACTGCCATACCGCCGCACACGGCGGAAGTGCCCCAGAAGGGGTCTTTGAGGCTGAACAGCAATCCGCTTGCTATTACCGCCAGGAACTGAATAAGCAGAAGTCTGCGAGCAACATTTCGACCCAAGAGCGACACAGACATCACTTTTAACTCCTGCTCACTTCGAGGTAGGCCGCGTGTCGTATAAAACGTTCTTTAAGGCCCGGAGTCAAGCATCAAAAAGCGGTCAAATTATACGGTGCGGCCTCGTGATTTCAAACAATAAGTAGCGAAAACGTGAATAAATGTTTAAATAATTTTCTCGGGCGCTATTTTTCAACTTTTAGTGAAACTGTGAACCATTGGGCAAAACGTCAAATAACGCGAAACACCTGCTGCTAAAGCGTGCACCAGATCACAAATTGAACATTTATGCGCTCGCCAAAATATCGCCGTAGGTAATTTGAGTCTTTTCATCTTTTTGATATTCAATATGATTACTGACAACTCTTTTTAAAACAGCTCGATATACAATAAAAACCTTTCATTGACATTTATCGTAATCATTTAACATTCATCAATTCGTGCACCAGCCGATTTTTAGCAGGCTGATATTTTCGCAGTTGACTATTTTAAGGGTTAAGCAAAAGAGCGGCGTTAAAACTTAGAAAAAACAAAGTGAAATATGCGTTAAATGTAACCGAACGTATCACTGTTTTTTACGCCGTTTTTTAACATTCAGAAAACAGCACGAATTCTACATTTTTTTATAAAAATTAAATTTTGTTTGCCTTAATGACCACAAGATGACGGTCGCCCTCAAGGTGAGGAACGGCTAATTTGACGATAGATTCCACCGAAAATTCCGCAGGCAAAGTCGCGATTTCATCATTCGGAATCAAACCCTTAAGTGCATAAAACTTCCCGTGTGCTCCCGGCAGATGATGGCACCAGCTCACCATATCGTTCAATGATGCGAATGCCCGGCTGATGACGCCATCAAAAGGCGGCTCGGCAGGGAAATCCTCTACACGACTCTGCACCGGGGTGACGTTCGTCAGGTGAAGCTCATGCTGAACCTGGCGCAGGAAACGTACGCGCTTACCCAGGCTATCCAGCAGGGTGAAGTGTGCATCCGGAAGGACAATGGATAACGGGATCCCCGGCAGGCCCGGCCCCGTACCGACATCGATAAACCGCTCACCCTGCAAGTGCGGTGCAACCACAATGCTGTCGAGGATATGGCGGATCAGCATCTCGTTCGGGTCACGTACAGAAGTCAGGTTGTATGCCTTGTTCCATTTGTGGAGCAGTTCGACATAGGCCACCAGCTGATTTTTCTGGTGATCGGTGAGCGAAATACCGGCTTCATCGAGCAGACGAGAGAGTTTATTGAGCACAGAGAATATACCTGTTGAGATGCTTAAGTGGCGGGTGGCACTTCGCTAACCCGCCCCATGGGGTTCGGCAGGCCCGGTAAGCGCAGCGCCACCGGGCAATGTTCAAGGAGTTACGCGCTGCGGCGCAGCATACCCTGTTTTTTCAACCAGACCAGCAGAATGGAGATCGCCGCCGGCGTGATCCCGGAAATACGCGATGCCTGTCCGATGGACGCCGGTTTGTGATCGTTTAGCTTCGCGATCACTTCATTCGACAGGCCGCTGACCTGACGATAATCCAGCGATGCAGGCAGGATCGTATTCTCGTTACGCTGCTGCTTTTCAATTTCATCCTGCTGACGGGCGATATACCCCTCGTATTTCACCTGGATCTCAACCTGCTCAGCCGCCTGTTCGTCGCTCAGTCCAGGAACAAACGGGGTCAGCTGTACCAACTGTTCGTAGGTCATCTCCGGGCGACGGAGCAAATCTTCACCGCTGGCTTCACGCGAAAGCGGTGCCGTCAGGTTTTTATTCACTTCCGGCGCGTTTTCTGAGGTTGGGTTCACCCAAATGGATTTCAGGCGCTGACGCTCACGTTCGATATTTTCGAGCTTCTCGTTGTAGCGCGCCCAGCGTTCGTCATCCAACAGCCCCAGTTCGCGGCCGATTTCAGTCAGACGCAGGTCGGCGTTATCTTCGCGCAGCATCAGGCGATATTCGGCACGGGAGGTAAACATGCGGTACGGTTCTTTGGTACCCAGCGTACACAGATCGTCCACCAGCACGCCCAGATAAGCCTGAGAACGCGCCGGCGCCCAGCCCTCTTTCTCGGCAGAAGAACGCGCGGCGTTCAGACCGGCCAGCAGCCCCTGGGCCGCGGCTTCTTCGTAGCCAGTGGTGCCGTTGATCTGCCCAGCGAAGAACAGACCGTGGATGTATTTGCTTTCCAGTGTCGGTTTCAGGTCACGCGGGTCGAAGAAATCGTACTCAATGGCATAACCAGGACGAACGATTTTGGCGTTTTCCATCCCCTGCATGGAGCGGACGATTTTCATCTGCACATCGAACGGCAGGCTGGTGGAGATACCGTTCGGGTAAATTTCGTTAGACGTCAGTCCTTCCGGCTCCAGGAAGATCTGGTGCTGGTTCCTGTCGGCAAAGCGCATCACTTTGTCTTCGATCGACGGGCAGTAACGCGGGCCGATCCCTTCGATCACGCCGGCGTACATCGGGCTGCGATCGAGGTTATTACGGATAACGTCGTGAGTTTTCTCGTTGGTGTGGGTGATGTAGCACGGCACCTGACGTGGGTGTTGCGCTGCATTGCCCATGAACGAGAAGACTGGCATTGGATTATCGCCGTGCTGTTGCGCCAGAACGCTAAAATCGATGGTACGGGCGTCGATACGCGGCGGGGTGCCAGTTTTCAGACGGCTTACGCGCAGCGGCAATTCACGCAGGCGACGAGAAAGCGGAATGGACGGCGGATCGCCAGCACGGCCACCGCTGTAGTTGTCCAGCCCGATATGAATTTTGCCATCGAGGAATGTCCCGACGGTCAGTACAACCGCTTTAGCGCGGAATTTCAGTCCCATCTGGGTTACTGCACCCACCACCCGATCGTTTTCCACGATCAGATCTTCAACCGCCTGCTGGAAGATCATCAGGTTAGGCTGGTTTTCCAGCGCGGTACGTACAGCCTGACGATAAAGCACGCGGTCAGCCTGCGCACGAGTAGCGCGCACCGCCGGGCCTTTGCTGCCGTTTAGTATCCTAAACTGAATACCTGCCTGGTCGATCGCTTTAGCCATCAGGCCGCCGAGAGCATCCACTTCTTTTACCAGGTGTCCTTTCCCAATACCGCCAATAGCCGGGTTGCAGCTCATTTGCCCCAGCGTGTCGATATTGTGTGTCAAAAGCAGAGTCTGTTGACCCATACGCGCTGCGGCCATCGCGGCCTCAGTGCCTGCATGACCCCCGCCAATGATGATGACGTCAAAAGGATCCGGATAAAACATGGTGTATTGCCTCGCGTAAAGCGGTTAGAAAGTGGATTGATGCTGGGCCGTGGATTCTACTCAACTTTAGCTCAGTGAGAAAGCATCAGGCTCCCGGGTATTAAAAAGAAGATCTTTATATAGAGAGATCTGTTTTATTGTGATCTCTTATTAGGATCGACCAGGCTTGTGGATAACCCGGATCCTGACATGAAGATCATGATGTTAGCCTGGATCATTAGCTGTGAATGATCGGTGATCCAGGTCCGTATAAGCTGGGATCAGAATGGGTAGTTATGCACAACTCAAAAACTAAGCGACGGTTATACTTTGGATAACTACCGGTTGATCAGTGCTTTTAAGCATAGTTATCCACACTCGATCGCACGATCTTTAATCGTTATTGAGTAAACTAATCCAGGATCCGAGCCAAATTTCAGCGGGATCTTCAGGAATGTCATGCTCAAGGACGTTGATCTTCGCCGTTTCACCCAGCTGTTTTGCCCCGCAGGCTTTTAAAGAAGCCTCGATTTTTTCAATGGCACCGCAAAACGTGTCGTATTCGCGGCTGCCGATACCAATCGCACCAAAACGTACGGCGGACAGGTCCGGTTTTTGTTCATTAAGATCGTCATAAAACGGCTGGATGTTATCCGGCAGATCGCCTGCGCCGTGGGTAGAACTCACCACCAGCCAGGTGCCTTCCTGCGGCAGGTCTTCCAGTAACGGACCGTGCAGGGTTTCCGTTGTAAAACCTGCTTCTTCCAGTTTTTCCGCCAGGTGTTCCGCTACGTATTCCGCGCCACCCAGGGTGCTGCCACTAATAAGCGTAATATCTGCCATGAAGTCCACTCCGGTTATGAGGGGCGTATTGTACGCTGTGAATGGACTGGGATCTACCTGTGGACAATATGGGTATTGACGGTGGGAGAAAACGCCCTGTTACGGACGGATCGTACGCATGATGGGGTTTTGCAGGGAGATCAGTGTCTCAGTGGACTGGATTTCATCAATTGTTTGGATCTTGTTGATAAGCACCTGTTGCAGGGCGTCGATCGAGCGACACATCACCTTAATAAAGATGCTGTAGTGACCGGTAGTGTAGTAAGCTTCAGTGACCTCTTCCAGACTTTCCAGCCTCGCCAGCGCAGAAGGGTAGTCTTTGGCGCTTTTGAGGATAATGCCGATAAAGCAGCAGACGTCATAACCTAATTGTTTGGGACTGACGTCAATCCGCGCGCCGGTAATAATGCCCGCCTGCTTCATTTTCTCCACGCGAACGTGAATCGTGCCTGGGCTTACGCCGAATTGCTTGGCCAATTCCGCATAAGCGGTACGTGCATTTGCCATTAATGCATCAAGGATGCCGCGGTCCAGATTGTCGATCTGATAATTTTCCATAGGTTTTTCTTATGATGAATAAAGATTCGTTCTATTTTAGCGGTTCATTTTGACGAATCAAAACTAAGCCGGGCTTTTTTATTATTGATTATTGAATAAAGGGGGAATTTTGTTGCTTAATTGTTTGCAACAGACAGAGAAAAGGACGTAAAAAATGAAATCCGCTTACATCAGCAAACAACGTCAGATCGTATTCGTGAAGTCGCATTTTTCCCGCCAGCTGGAAGAAAAACTGGGGCTAGTTGAAGTTCAGGCACCGATTCTCAGCCGCGTAGGAGATGGGACTCAGGATAACCTGTCGGGCTGTGAAAAAGCGGTACAGGTAAAAGTCAAAAACCTGCCGGATGCGCAATTTGAAGTGGTCCACTCGCTGGCCAAGTGGAAACGTCAGACGCTGGGGCAACACGATTTTAGCGCGGGCGAAGGGCTGTACACGCACATGAAAGCCCTGCGTCCGGATGAAGATCGTCTCTCTCCTATCCATTCGGTTTATGTTGATCAATGGGACTGGGAACGCGTACTGGGCGACGGCGATCGCCACACCGGTACACTGAGATCCACAGTCGAAGCCATCTATGCCGGGATCAAAGAAACCGAAGCGGCGGTGAGCAAAGAATTTGGTCTGACGCCGTTCCTGCCTGCGCAGATCCACTTCGTGCACAGCGAAGAGCTGCTGAGCCGTTATCCGGGGCTGGACGCAAAAGGACGCGAACGCGCGATTGCTAAAGAGCTGGGCGCGGTCTTTCTGATGGGCATTGGCGGTAAGCTCAGCGATGGCGAGCGCCACGATGTACGTGCGCCGGATTATGATGACTGGAGTACGCCAGGTGAGATGGGGCTGCACGGCCTGAACGGCGATATCCTGGTGTGGAACCCGGTCCTGGAAGATGCGCTTGAGCTCTCTTCTATGGGGATCCGCGTGGATGCTGACGCGCTGAAACGCCAGCTTAAAATCACCGATGATGAAGATCGTCTGCATCTCGACTGGCATCAGGCGCTGGTACGTGGCGATATGCCGCAAACCATCGGTGGCGGCATTGGCCAGTCTCGTTTAACGGTACTGCTGCTGCAACTGCCACACATCGGCCAGGTTCAGTGTGGCGTATGGCCTGCACAGGTTCGTGAAACCGTTGGCTCACTGCTGTAATTAGCGCCGCCAGCGTCTGAGCAGGCGGCTACGCATCCCGGTATCAAAGCGCCAGATATGATCGAAGATGCGCATGATGCCGGGTTTTCCGTGTGCTGACATCGCCACCGCATGAAAACGGTGCTGGTGCACGGCCTGCAGTTCCTTGACCTTACCGATCACATCGTCCGGCAGGCGCTGGGCGATAAAGTCAGAGATAACCACCGCGTCGGCGTCATACCACTCCCCACCCTGCATATGCTCAATAATGGCGCGAAAACAGCTCGCTAAATCCGTACCGCCGCGAAAGCGCTGGCTCAGAAAGCGGATCGCCTGTTCCAGCCCCTGCTGACAGGTCAGCTCGTAACGCACGACTTCGCTGGAAAACAGCATAATGTAGCAGCGGCGTTTATCGGCCAGCGCAACGCGCATCAGTGCCAGGCAGAAGGCTTTTGCACACTGTTCGTTGAACCCGCCCATCGAGCCGGACGTGTCCACGCAGACAATAAACGGCCCGCGCGGCTGCTCATCAAAATCCTGATGGACCACCGGGCGCTCCACCAGCCTTTCCCGCCAGGCGTCGCCGTGCAGACGGTATGTCAGGAGCTGTTTTTCTACCAGTCGGCGGTAGAACTCGTATTCCAGCTCGGTGATGCCCAGCGTTGCCAGTTCAGGGGGCAGCAGGCGCAGGATATCGTCACTTTGATGCAACCCATCAACCTGTTCTGGCACGGTAGAGGGTTCGCGCACCAGCATGTGGAAGGTTTCCATCGGCGCATCTTTGCGCGGAACGGATTTGGCTTCCCGTGAACGCCCAAGTTGCTCCGCGAGCTGCTTGAGTTCCGGCTGTTCCGTTAAGAAATCACCGTATTTCACGATGAGCTGGTAATCACCGCGTTTGATTTGCCCGGCGCTCATATCCCATAGCCGCCCGGCGGCATTTTCATTTTCAATCAGGATCGGCTCAAGCTGGCCGCTTAGGGTCATGCGTTCCTGCACTTCGCTGAGAAGCTGTTCGCGCTCTTCTTCCATTAATTGCTGGTTAAACGCGGTTGTTTGTACCACCAGGCTTAGCCGCCAGCGCTGTAAGAACAGCGTATGCAGCGCGGGAGTAAAGGTCGGGTTGTCTGTCACCATGGCGTTTGCCTGCGCGGCGAACGGCGAGCGAAGCTTATCCAGCAGCGTCAGGATTTGCGGCAACTGGACGATAAACTGTGACGTTGAAAGCAACTGACTCTGCTGATAGCAGAGCACTTCTTCGGTAAGTTCCGGCGGGACCTGGGTCTCTTTCAGGCGGCTTTTCAGCGCTTCGCGCCAGCGCGGCACATCTTCGGTAATGACATGCCTGAGTTTAGGGAATTTCTCAAAGAAAATGGCCAACTGAGGAGAGGCCAGCAAGGCGACGATAAGCTCTTCAATTATCGTCTCCTCACTGATGGTCAGCAGGGCATTCAGCGCATCCAGTGTCAGCATTGCTGCGCCTGTTGTATCTGCGCGCGGACGTCCTGCAGGCTGGCTTCAATGCGACCTAACCAGTCGCCGGGGATGAACAGGCATTTCTGCTGTTCGCTAAAACGGGTGTGCTGCTGGTGCCAGAGGGTATCCAGCGCTTCAAGTTGCTGCTTTATCTCTTCCGGCACCTGCTTCGCCGTGCCACCCGGCAAAGCAAGGCGGGAACCCTGCAGGCTGATATCGCGAATCAACAGATGCAGGCTGGTGTCGACTTCGAGATTCAGGATCTGCGCGAAGCCAATGCCGTTAAGCTTGCCGCGGATCTCCCCACCTTTCGTCAGCCAGAGGGCCAGCGCAGCGCGTTCAATCGTCACATGAATGACCTGCATATCATGCAATTTTAGCGGCTGCTGGAGCAGCAATGTCAGCGTGTTGTCCTGTAGATCCTCGGGCAGGTCGTAATGCGGACGACGGCTGAACATACCGCCCTGGCGCGACACTTTGAGGGCGATTTTGTCGCTGTGCTGCTGCTGGAGCTGGATGTTGCGCTGCGCAATCGCGCCCAACTGCGTCAGCATGGATTGCTGCTGCCACGCGTGCCCGGTCATCAATATTTCCAGCTGATTTTGCATCAGACGCATGCTTTCAGCGTCGTGCCACAGGCAGTCTTTCAACAGGATCAAATCTACCGGGGCAACCGCGTCGCGTCCGCTGAAAAAGGCGCTGGCCTGCAGCAGACGAATGGCCTTTTTCCAGCGACGGTCAGAGACATAAGGCGCATTGGGCAAATTATCGAGCTGCTGGCGCAGCATGAAAATCAGCTCAAATACGGCGTCAGGTAACGTCACCTGCACGATTTCCTGCTGCCAGCGCGCGTAGTCTTCATCGCTAATTTGCAGATCCGCTGGCACCGGGTTGTTGCTTTCGTCCTGCTGGCTGATAAGCATCGAGCGGAAATTACTCTTCTCCTGCACTTTATCGAGCCACAGGCGAATCAACATGCGGTCATACAGCGCTTCGAGGCTGCTGTCAGCCTCCGGCAGTTCGTTCGACGCTGCCACCAGCAAGCGCATGGGGATTTTCTCTTCCAGCGCGCCGTTACGAAAGCGACGTTCGTTAATGGCGGTCAATAACGTATTCAGAATCGCCGGACCGGCTTTCCAGATTTCGTCCAGAAACACAATTTCCGCTTCCGGCAGATAGCCGTGCGTGAGACGTTCATAACGCCCCTCATCTTTTAACGCCTGGATAGAAAGAGGACCAAACACCTCTTCGGGCGTGGAGAATCGGGTCATCAGGTATTCAAAGGCGCGGGCGTTTTTAAAGGCGAATTTCAGGCGGCGGGCGATCAGGCTTTTGGCGATGCCCGGCGGACCGAGCAGAAAGACGCTTTCACCACTTAAGGCGGCCAGCAGGCACAGGCGAATAGCGTGGCTACGCTCAAAAAGACCTTTTTCCAGCGCGCTGCTTAAGCGGGAAATTCTTTCTGCTAATAGATGTGAGTGAGCCATAATTGATTTGCATCCTTTCGCCGCGATTCCGGCTTGCAACTGCGAGTATAGACGTTTAGATAAAGGCTTGTAATAGACTGAACAACGGCATCATTTTCTTTGCGCCAGGTTAATACGGTCGCAATTAAGGGGTACGATTTCATAAATAATCGTGCATACTGTGCGCTTTTTGTGGGCCAAGGGACTAAGCACACATTTGTCATTCAAACAAAAGATTAGTCTATGAGCACTGATAATAAGCAATCGTTGCCCGCGATAACACTCGCGGCTATTGGGGTTGTCTACGGTGATATTGGCACCAGCCCGCTTTATACACTTCGTGAATGTTTGTCAGGTCAGTTTGGTTTTGGAGTAGAACGCGACGCCGTCTTCGGCTTTTTGTCGCTCATCTTCTGGCTGCTGATTCTGGTCGTCTCGGTTAAATACCTCACCTTTGTTATGCGCGCAGACAATGCCGGTGAAGGCGGGATCTTAACGCTGATGTCGCTGGCGGGACGAAATACCTCAGCCAGAATGACCTCCGTGCTCGTTATCATGGGGCTTATTGGCGGCAGTTTCTTCTATGGTGAAGTGGTCATAACACCCGCCATCTCGGTGATGTCGGCCATAGAGGGGCTGGAAATCGTTGCACCATCGCTGGATACGTGGATTGTCCCGCTGTCCATTCTGGTGCTCACGTTGTTGTTCATGATCCAAAAGCATGGCACGGGGCTAGTGGGGAAACTCTTCGCTCCTATTATGCTGGCGTGGTTTTTGATTCTGGCGGTGCTGGGCGCGCGCGGTATCATTTCGAACCCGGAAGTTCTGCAGGCGCTGAACCCGGCGTGGGCGGTCAATTTCTTCCTGCAATATAAAACGGTCTCTTTCGTTGCGCTCGGCGCGGTAGTGCTGTCTATCACCGGGGTCGAAGCGCTGTATGCGGATATGGGCCATTTCGGTAAGCTGCCTATCCGCGTTGCGTGGTTTATCGTGGTCCTGCCATCGCTGGTGCTTAATTACTTTGGCCAGGGTGCGCTGTTGCTGAAAACCCCCGAAGCCATCAAAAACCCCTTTTTCCTGCTGGCACCCGAGTGGGCGCTGATCCCGATGTTGATCATCGCGACCCTGGCGACGGTTATCGCATCTCAGGCGGTGATTTCGGGGGTGTTCTCACTGACGCGTCAGGCCGTGCGTCTGGGCTATCTCTCACCAATGCGCATTATCCACACCTCGGAGATGGAATCCGGTCAGATCTATATTCCTTTTATTAACTGGCTGCTCTATTTCGCGGTGGTTATCGTTATCGTGAGCTTTGAACACTCCAGTAATCTGGCGGCGGCTTACGGTATTGCGGTGACCGGCACGATGGTGTTGACGTCTATTCTTTCGATGACCGTGGCGCGTAAGAACTGGCACTGGAACAAACTGGTGGTGGGGTTATTGCTCACGATGTTCCTGTGCATTGACGTACCGCTTTTCTCGGCGAACCTCGATAAGCTGCTGTCCGGTGGCTGGCTGCCGCTAAGTTTAGGTCTGGTGATGTTCATCGTGATGACGACGTGGAAGAGCGAGCGCTTCCGTTTGCTGCGTCGCATGCATGAGCACGGCAATTCACTGGAAGCGATGATTGCTTCACTGGAAAAATCGCCGCCGGTACGTGTACCGGGTACTGCGGTATATATGTCACGCGCGTTGAATGTGATTCCGTTTGCCATGCTGCATAACCTCAAGCACAACAAGGTGCTGCATGAGCGGGTGATCCTGCTGACGCTGCGTACGGAAGATGCGCCTTATGTGCACAACGTGCGTCGCGTGCAGATTGAGCAATTGTCGCCGACGTTCTGGCGTGTGGTGGCCAGTTACGGCTGGCGTGAAACGCCAAATGTGGAAGAGGTCTTCCACCGCTGCGGCCTGGAAGGTCTCAGTTGCCGCATGATGGAGACCTCCTTCTTTATGTCTCACGAGTCGCTGATTGTGGGCAAACGGCCATGGTATCTGCGCCTGCGCGGCAAGCTGTATCTGCTGTTACAACGCAATGCGCTGCGTGCGCCTGACCAGTTTGAAATCCCGCCCAACCGGGTTATTGAGCTCGGTACTCAGGTCGAAATATAAAGCTCTTTAAAAACCCCTATTGTTGAGGGGTTTTTGTTATTTCGCTCCCGAAGTTTTACTTATGTAAGACAACTTGTGTTTTCTTTCTGCAACGCGAGCGAAACGTTTCGATTTCGATCACACTTCTGTAACGCCATGGTGGTTTTCTGAACATTCTCAGGTCTACACTGAGATCAGCGAAACGTTTCGCTAATGGAGCATGAAAATGAAAAAAGGTACTGTTCTTAACGCTGAAATCTCGTCGGTCATCTCCCGCCTTGGGCATACCGATACGCTGGTGGTCTGTGATGCAGGCTTGCCTGTGCCAAAAAGCACTGCGCGTATTGATATGGCGTTAACCCAGGGGGTTCCGTCCTTTATGCAGGTTCTGGGCGTGGTCACCACCGAGATGCAGGTTGAAGCAGCTATCCTCGCGTCGGAAATCGAACAGCATAATCCGCAGCTCCATGAAACGTTGCTCAAACACATTGAGCAACTGCAACAACACCAGGGTAACACCATAGACGTTCGTTACGTTTCACACGAACAATTCAAAAAACAGACCGCAGACAGTCAGGCGGTAATTCGCAGCGGGGAATGTTCCCCGTATGCGAATATTATTCTCTGCGCTGGCGTCACTTTCTGAGGCCATCATGGACGCATTACTGCAACTCAAAGGGATCGATAAAGCGTTCCCGGGCGTTAAAGCCTTATCCGGTGCTGCGTTAAACGTTTATCCTGGCCGCGTCATGGCGCTGGTGGGTGAGAACGGTGCGGGTAAATCCACGATGATGAAAGTACTGACGGGGATCTACACCCGCGATGCTGGTTCATTATTGTGGCTGGGTAAAGAGACCGCGTTTACCGGGCCGAAATCCTCCCAGGAAGCCGGTATCGGCATCATTCACCAGGAACTCAACCTGATCCCGCAGCTCACCATTGCCGAGAACATCTTTATTGGCCGTGAGTTCGTTAATCGCTTTGGCAAAATCGACTGGAAAAAGATGTATGCCGAAGCCGATAAGCTGCTGCTCAAACTGAATCTCCGCTTCAAAAGCGACAGGCTGGTGGGCAAACTGTCCATTGGCGATCAGCAGATGGTCGAGATTGCGAAAGTCCTGAGCTACGAGTCGCAGGTCATCATTATGGATGAACCGACCGATGCCCTGACCGATACCGAAACCGAATCCCTGTTCCGCGTTATCCGCGAACTGAAAGCGCAGGGGCGCGGCATTGTCTATATCTCTCACCGTATGAAAGAGATTTTCGAGATTTGCGATGACGTCACTGTCTTCCGCGATGGGCAGTTTATTGCCGAACGCGAAGTGGCATCGCTTACCGAAGATACGCTTATCGAAATGATGGTCGGGCGCAAGCTGGAAGAACAGTATCCGCGCCTCGACAAAGCGCCGGGCGACATTCGTCTTAACGTCGACAATCTGTGCGGGCCGGGCGTGAACAACGTGAGTTTTACCCTGCGCAAAGGCGAGATTCTGGGCGTAGCGGGGCTGATGGGTGCCGGGCGCACCGAACTGATGAAAGTGCTGTATGGCGCACTGCCGCGTACCAGCGGGAGCGTGACGCTGGATGGCCATGAAGTTGTCACCCGTTCACCGCAGGATGGCCTGGCGAACGGTATCGTTTACATCTCCGAAGATCGTAAACGTGACGGCTTAGTGCTGGGCATGTCGGTGAAAGAGAACATGTCGCTGACGGCGCTGGGTTATTTCAGCCGCCCGGGTGGCAATTTAAAACATAAAGAAGAGCAGCAGGCGGTGAGTGATTTCATTCGTCTGTTCAATGTCAAAACCCCGTCAATGGAACAGGCGATTGGTCTGCTTTCCGGCGGAAATCAGCAGAAAGTGGCCATTGCCCGCGGGCTTATGACGCGCCCGAAAGTGCTGATCCTTGATGAGCCGACTCGCGGCGTTGACGTGGGGGCGAAAAAAGAGATTTATCAGCTTATTAACCAGTTTAAGGCCGACGGCCTGAGCATCATTCTGGTGTCATCGGAAATGCCAGAGGTGTTAGGCATGAGCGATCGCATCATGGTGATGCATGAAGGGCATCTCGGCGGTGAATTCACGCGCGAGCAGGCCACACAGGAAGTATTGATGGCTGCCGCAGTGGGCAAGCTTAATCGTGTGAATCAGGAGTAAAAAAGATGACTACCCAGGCTGTTTCTGGTCGCCGCTATTTCACCAAAGCGTGGTTGATGGAACAAAAATCGCTGATCGCTTTGCTGGTGCTGATTGCCATTGTGTCGACCATGAGTCCGAACTTTTTTACCGTCAATAACCTGCTCAATATCCTGCAGCAGACCTCGGTGAACGCCATTATGGCGGTTGGCATGACGCTGGTTATTTTAACTTCCGGGATCGATCTGTCCGTCGGTTCGCTGCTGGCGTTGACCGGTGCGGTCGCCGCGTCGCTCGTCGGGATGGAAGTGAATGCGCTGGTGGCTGTCGCCGCCGCTCTGGCATTAGGGGCGGCTGTTGGTGCGATAACGGGCACTATCGTGGCGAAAGGGCGAGTACAGGCGTTTATCGCGACCCTGGTCATGATGCTGTTACTGCGCGGTGTGACGCTGGTGTACACCAATGGTAGTCCGGTTAATACCGGCTTTACCGATAATGCCGATATCTTTGGCTGGTTTGGTATTGGTCGCCCGCTGGGGATCCCGACGCCGGTATGGATTATGGCGATTGTCTTTATCGCCACCTGGTACCTGCTGCATCACACCCGCCTGGGCCGCTATATCTATGCGCTCGGCGGAAATAGAAGCGGCAACGCGCTTATCCGGTATCAGCGTTGATAAAGTGAAAGTGATTGTCTATTCCCTGTGCGGTCTGCTGGCGTCGCTGGCGGGCATCATTGAAGTTGCGCGCCTCTCCTCGGGACAACCGACGGCAGGTACCGGCTATGAGCTGGATGATATCGCCGCGGTGGTGTTGGGTGGTACCAGTCTGGCGGGCGGTAAAGGGCGCATTGTTGGGACATTGATCGGCGCACTGATTCTCGGCTTCCTGAATAATGGATTGAATTTGTTAAGTGTTTCCTCCTATTACCAGATGATCGTTAAAGCAGTGGTGATTCTGCTGGCGGTGCTGGTAGACAACAAAAAGCAGTAATTACCTACACTACAGGACATCATGATATGAACATGAAAAAACTGGCCACTCTGGTTTCTGCTGTTGCACTGAGCGCCACCGTAAGCGCGAACGCGATGGCAAAAGACACGATTGCATTGGTTATTTCCACACTGAACAACCCGTTCTTTGTCAGCCTGAAAGACGGTGCGCAGAAAGAAGCGGACAAACTGGGCTACGACCTGGTTGTGCTGGATTCACAAAATAACCCGGCAAAAGAGCTGGCTAACGTTCAGGATTTAACGGTACGCGGTACTAAACTGCTGCTGATCAACCCGACTGATTCCGACGCTGTAGGTAACGCCGTGAAGATGGCGAACCAGGCTAAAATCCCGGTAATCACCCTTGACCGTGCGGCGGCTAAAGGTGAAGTGGTCAGCCATATAGCTTCTGATAACGTACTGGGCGGTAAAATCGCTGGCGACTACATTGCCAAGAAAGCCGGTGAAGGCGCGAAAGTTATCGAACTGCAGGGTATTGCGGGGACCTCTGCTGCCCGTGAGCGTGGCGAAGGCTTCCAACAGGCTGTTGCTGCCCACAAATTTAACGTTCTGGCGAGTCAGCCGGCTGACTTTGACCGTACAAAAGGCCTGAACGTTATGCAGAACCTGCTGACCGCTCACCCGGATGTACAGGCTGTGTTTGCACAGAACGATGAAATGGCGCTGGGTGCGATGCGTGCGCTGCAAACTGCCGGTAAAACAGATGTGATGGTGGTTGGGTTTGACGGTACGCCTGATGGCGTAAAAGCAGTGAATGACGGCAAAATGGCTGCGACGATTGCTCAGCTTCCGGAAATGATTGGCGCGAAAGGCGTAGACACCGCAGTACAAGTACTGAAAGGTGAAAAAGTCCACGCTAAGATCCCGGTAGACCTGAAGCTGGTTATCAAACAATAAAAATCGTCGGGCCATCTCAAAAGGTGGTCTGAAAAAGCATCAAGAAAAGCAGGGCTCGCGCCACCCGTTAGCCGGGTGGCGCATTTTAATGGACACGCTCATCATGAAAACCTCAGGCAAACTTGTTGTCCTCGGTAGCATTAATGCCGATCACATTCTTAACCTTGAATCGTTCCCAACCCCCGGCGAAACCGTTACCGGCACGCAATACCAGATTGCATTTGGCGGTAAAGGGGCGAACCAGGCGGTGGCTGCCGGGCGCAGCGGTGCGGATATTGCCTTCATTGCCTGCACGGGTGATGACGACACCGGTGAACGTGTCCGCCAGCAACTGATCAGCGACAATATCGATGTGGCACCTGTTAGCGTGATTGCTAATGAGTCGACCGGTGTCGCGCTGATTTTTGTGAATGGCGAAGGTGAGAATGTCATCGGTATTCATGCGGGTGCGAATGCAGCGCTCTCTCCGGTGCTTGTTGATGCACAGCGTGAGCGTATTGCCCAGGCTTCCGCGCTGCTGATGCAACTGGAATCTCCGGTTGAAAGCGTACTGGCCGCAGCCCGTATCGCGCATCAGAACCAGACTATCGTGGCGCTTAACCCCGCACCTGCGCGTGACCTGTCGGATGAATTGCTGGCGCTGGTGGATATCATCACGCCGAATGAAACCGAAGCCGAGAAACTGACGGGCATTAACGTGGCCAGCGATGACGATGCGGCGCGCGCGGCGCAGGCGTTACATGCCAAAGGCATTGATACGGTTATCATTACGCTGGGAAGCCGTGGTGTCTGGGCAAGCGTGAAAGGCGAAGGCCGCCGCGTTCCAGGCTTTAAAGTAAAAGCCATTGATACCATCGCCGCCGGGGATACCTTCAATGGCGCACTGATGACCGCGCTGCTGGAAGACCTGGCTCTGGATGATGCTATTCGTTTTGCTCACGCGGCGGCGGCCATTGCTGTCACCCGTAAAGGCGCGCAACCGTCTGTTCCGTGGCGCAAAGAAATTGACGATTTCCTGGCTGAGCAGGGGTGATGATTGGCTACGATGAAGGATGTGGCCCGGATGGCGGGCGTATCGACGTCGACCGTTTCGCATGTCATCAATAAAGATCGCTTTGTCAGTGATGCCATCCGCGAAAAGGTGGAGCTCGCTATTAAGGAACTGAACTACGCGCCGTCAGCCCTGGCGCGTAGCCTGAAAATCAATCAGACCCGAACCATCGGGATGCTGATTACCGCCAGTACCAACCCCTTCTACTCTGAGCTGGTGCGCGGGGTGGAACGTAGCTGTTTCGAACGTGGTTACAGCCTGGTGTTATGCAACACCGAAGGGGATGAGCAGCGCATGAACAGCAATCTGGAAACGCTGATGCAAAAGCGCGTCGACGGGTTGTTATTGCTGTGTACGGAAACGCATCAACCTTCGAAAGAGATTATCCAGCGTTATCCCTCGATCCCAACCGTCATGATGGACTGGGCTCCCTTTGATGGCGACAGTGACCTGATTCAGGATAATTCTCTGCTCGGCGGCGACATGGCAACGCAGTACCTGATCGACAAAGATCATACCCATATTGCCTGTATTGCCGGGCCGCTGGATAAAACCCCGGCGCGTCTGCGTCTTGAAGGTTATCGTGATGCGATGGCCCGCGCGGGATTGACTATCCACGACGGTAATGAACTTATCGGCAACTTCGAGTTTAGCGGCGGCTTTGAAGCCATGCAGATGCTGCTGGCGCTGGACGTGCGTCCGCAGGCGGTGTTTATCTGTAATGATGCGATGGCGGTGGGTGCTTACCTGGCGCTGTATGAGGCCGGGCTGCGCGTGCCGCAGGATATCGCGGTGGTTGGCTATGACGACATTGAACTGGCGCAGTATATGACGCCGCCGCTCACCACCATCCATCAGCCGAAAGATGAACTGGGTGAGCTGGCGATCGATGTGCTGATTCACCGTATTTCCGACCCTACGCAACAGCAACAGCGGCTACAGCTTACGCCGGTGTTGATGGAGCGCGGCTCGGCATAGCATTAATGCTTCTCTTTGATCAGGTTACGGCCATCTTTGGGTTTTAGCAGCATAAAGGTCAGTGCGGATACCAGGGTGATGGCTCCCATCGTCACAAAGGTATAGTGAAACTGTTCCACGGTGTTCGCGCTGTCAAACCCTTCATAAAACCGCAAGACTGCCGCACTGACGGCAACCCCAAGACTGATTGACAGCTGTTGCGTTACGGCCAGAACGCTATTGCCGCTACTGGCATTTTCGTCCGTCAGGTCGGCGAGCGTAATGGTGTTCATCGCGGTGAATTGCGTGGACATGGCCATCCCCAGGATGAACAACGGTAATATCAGCAGCCATACAGCCATTGACGGCGATTGCAAAGAGAACTGCGCAATCATCAAACCGATAAACAGCGTAATGCCGACCAGCGTTTTCCTGTAACCCAGACGGCGCAGCACCTGAGTGACCAGCGATTTTGCCAGAATCGACCCCATTGCGGTGGGTGCCATCATGCAGCCGGCGATCAACGCGGGATAACCAAAACCAACCTGCAGCATCAGCGGCATTAAAAAGGGCACACAGCCCGTTCCCAGGCGGGAAGCAATATTACCGACAATGCCGACAGAGAAGGTTCGCGTCTTAAACAGGTTGAGCGAGATGAGCGGCGTAGGGTGACGGCGTGCATGACGTATATAAAGAAGGAATAACAGTATGCCGCTCAGGATGACGGCCGATGCCAGCCAGCTGGCGACAATTTTCTCGCCGAACAGCTCCATACCGCTGGAAAACAGCACCAGGCTCAGGCCGAAGAGGAAAAAGCCGCCGGTATCGAAGCTTTTGCGCGGCGTGGTGAAGTTCGGCATATATTTACGCGCATATAAGATCCCGGCGATGCCAATCGGAATATTAATCAGGAATATCCAGTGCCAGCTGGCCCAGGTCACCAGCACGCCGCCCAGTACCGGGCCGAGGATGGGGCCAACCAGGCCTGGCATGGTGACAAAGTTGAGCACCGGCAGCAGCTCGCTGCGCGGGTAAGCGCGTAACAGCGCCAGGCGAGCGACCGGCATCATCATTGCGCCACCGATCCCCTGAATCACGCGAAAGAACACCAGTGACCCGAGCGATGTCGAAAGCGCGCAGGCCAGCGATCCCAGCGTAAAGAGGGTGACGGCCAGCATGAAGATACGTCGGGTACCAAAGCGGTCCGCCAGCCAACCGCTGGCTGGAATCAGCATGGCGACAGTCAGGGTGTAACTGATAATGGCGGACTGCATGGCGAGAGGGGAACGATCAAGGCTGTGTGCGATAGCAGGTAGTGCGGTGTTCAATATGGTGGCATCCAGCGCCTGCATAAAGAAGGCCATGGCCGCAATCCACGGCAATCCGGCCATACAGCGAGCTTTCTTTTCAGTCATTCTTAGTCCTGTTATTTTGCCGCGGGCACGTTTGGCGTCTTCAACAGAGTCTGGCAGGCCAGAAAGGCATTTTCCCCATCACTTTCCTGAATCGCGTCAACGATAGCCTGATGGAGATCGAGCTTTATGACCTGGTCCTGGGTGATGGAAGTAAAGTAGGTATGGTATATAGAATGAAACAGCGTTGCGAAAGAGATAAGAAAAGGATTAGCACTCATCGTATAAATATGTTCGTGCCAGGACATATCGACTTCAATCCAGCGCTCACGGTTAAAGTGCTTTTTCAGATGCACCATCTCTTCCATTAATGTATTGAGATGGGCTTTTTGCTCCGCACTGCCTAAACGCGCTGCCAGCTGGCAAGCCTGTGGTTCGAGACTGCTACGCATAATAAGGAAGTGCTGGATGACTTCGTGAAAATTATCCTCACTCATCCACCAGACCAGTAATTCCTTATCAAGGAAGTTCCAGTTTTCTCTGGGCATCACGCGGGTGCCAATTCGCGGACGAGGCAGGACCATGCCCTTCGCCGTTAATGTCTTCACCGCTTCCCTTACCGCCGTACGGCTCACACCGAACTGCTCACCCAGCTCCATCTCACCGGGCAAAATACTACCCGGGGCATATTCGCCTCTCAGAATTTGCTGTGCCAGTTTCTCAGCCAGCACCCATGAGAGGTTTTTTTGCGCGGCAAGCTGTTGTGCGTTCAACGACATGTATGGCTTCCTTTTGTTCTTATTCACGCTTTAGTATGCCACCGGGGCTATTTCTGTGGTGGCAAAAACAGCAAAACAGGCCCTTTACGCTGCTTTTTTCCGCGTCTTGTTGAAAAAAGAGACGGTTAAAAACTTTTTTGAATTTAGCGCTTGTCAGCCCGAAATAAATCCCTATACTGCGCCTCCACTGACACGGAACAACGGCAAACAGGCCGCCGGGTCAGCGGGGTTCTCCTGAGAATCCCGACAGAGAAAAGCGAAATTAAATGCTTGACTCTGAATGAGGAAAGCGTAATATACGCCACCTCGCGACAAAGCGCTAAAGCGCGTCGCAACTGCTCTTTAAC